>NZ_JBIPMD010000194.1:0-6425 GCF_044369315.1 Silvanigrella sp. | reverse complement strand
GTTCCTCATATTCATATTGCACCACATACGATTGAAACCGCTGCTATGTGGGGTATTTTAACACGTTTAGAAGAGCCTAAAAAAGCAAACTTAACTGTTATGCAAAAAATGAAATTATATGATGGAAAAACTCTTTCTGGCTATACAGAAGATAATATTAAAGAGCTTCGTAAAGATGCTTTACGCGAAGGTCTTGATGGTATTTCTCCTCGTTATATTCAAGATAAATTATCAAACTCTTTGGTAGAAGATCGTGGGAATGGATGTATAAATCCTTTTATTGTTTTAAATGAATTAGAAGGTGGTTTAAAAAATCATAGCTTAATTCGTGATGAAGAAACGAAAAAAAGATATCGTGAATTACTTGCTGTAGTTAAACAAGAATATGAAGATATTGTTAAAAATGAAGTTCAAAGAGCCATTTCAGCAGACGAAGAAGCCATTGCAAAACTATGTGGAAATTATATTGATAATGTGAAGGCATACACTCAAAAAGAAAGAGTAAGAAATAAGTACACAGGAATGAGCGAAGAACCAGATGAAAGACTCATGCGCAGCATTGAAGAAAAAATAGATATCCCAGAAAGTCGTAAAGATGATTTCCGTCGTGAAATTATGAATTATATTGGTGCACTTGCTCTTGAAGGTAAAATATTTGATTACAAGACAAATGAAAGACTTCATAAAGCTCTTGAACTTAAACTTTTTGAAGATCAAAAAGATACAATTAAGTTAACAAGTTTAGTTAGCAATGTAGTTGATAAAGAAACACAAGCAAAAATTGATGTTGTAAAAAATCGTCTTATTAAAAATTATGGATATTGCGATATTTGTTCAACAGATGCGCTCCACTTTGTTGCAAGTATTTTTGCTCGCGGCGATGTAAAAAGAAATCTAAATTAATTTAAACAATTTTATTGATATGATTTCTTTTTAATTCATAAGTTTTTTGCAACGTTTCTCCTGAAAAGGAAGGGTTCATCAAAAATGAAAATGGAAACCGATGTCAACCGCTTCAGAAAAATAGTAAGAGGAAAAATAAAAGACAATTTAAAACGGTTTATTTCTTCTGGTGAACTCATTGGAAGGCAAGGGAACAAACAAGTTTCCATTCCACTTCCACGAATTGATCTTCCTCGATTCGAATTCGGAGGAAATCAGCAACGTGGAGTTGGACAAGGTGAAGGTGATCCCGGAGATGCAGTGAATCAGGGACAACCGCAACCAGGAGAAGGAGAAGCCGGCCAAAATCCTGGTGAACATAGTATGGAAGTGGATGTAAGCCTTGATGAGCTAGCAGGAATATTGGGAGAAGAATTAGGGCTTCCACGCATTGAAGACAAAGGCAAAAAAAATATCACTCAAAAAAAATATAAGTACCAAGGTGTTTTAAGAAATGGGCCCGAAAGCCTTCGTAACTTTAAGCGTACTTATAAAGAAGCATTAAAAAGACAAATTAGTATTGGTGATTATTCGGACGAAAAACCAATTGTGATTCCTATTAAAGAAGATAAACGATACCGTAGTTTTCGAATTGAAGAAAAGCCAGAAGCCAGTGCTGCTATTATTTATATGATGGATGTTTCTGGATCAATGGGTGATGAACAAAAAGAAATTGTCCGTTTGACTTCATTTTGGTTAAATGCTTGGCTGAAACACAATTACGATAATTTAGATACACGTTTTATTATTCATGATGCTATTGCTAGAGAAGTTGATGAACATACATTTTATCATACAAAAGAATCGGGTGGTACCTTAATCAGTAGTGCCTATAAACTTTGTGAGAAAATTATTTTAGATAATTATCCTACAGCGGAGTGGAATATTTATTTATTTCATTTTTCAGATGGAGATAATTGGAGTGGAAATGATACGAATGAATGTATGAATTTACTTGATAATACTTTACTTCCGGCAAGTAATTTATTTTCATATGGACAAGTTGAGAGCCGTTACGGAAGCGGGCAATTTTTAAAAGACTTGGAAAAACATTACGGCGAACAAAATGAAAAAGTAATCATTCATCAAATAAAAGACAGAGATGGGATTATGAATGCCTTACGTGCTTTTCTAGGAAAGGGGAAGTAATTATGGTTATGGATCCTCGTCTTACTAGCGAATTAACACCTGAATTAAGAGATATCGTAACTGAAATTGAAAGCCATGCTCGAAATTTAGGTTTGGATTTTTTTCCGACCATTTTTGAAATGGTTGATTATCAGCAAATGAGTGAAATTGCTGCTTATGGTGGTTTTCCAACGCGTTACCCTCATTGGCGTTTTGGTATGGAATATGAGCGTATTGCAAAGAGCTATGAATATGGATTGTCACTCATTTATGAAATGGTTATTAATAATGATCCTTGTTACGCTTATTTACTAAGAAGTAACTCACTTGTAGATCAAAAAACAGTGATTGCTCACGTTTATGGTCATTGTGATTTTTTCAAAAATAATTATTGTTTTTCGCATACAAATAGAAAAATGCTTGACGAAATGGCGAATCATGGCAGCCGAGTGCGCCGCTATATTGAAGAAGTAGGGCATGATGAAGTGGAAGGGTTTATTGATATTTGTTTATCATTAGAAAACTTAATTGATCAACATGGACCACATATTCGTCGTGAATATAAACCAAAAGACAAAGATAATTATGATGAGAGTTTAATATCTCCAGATAAATTACCTGTACCGAAACTTCCTTCTTTGCGTGGTTATATGGAGGGATATATAAATCCAGATAGCTATGTAAAGGAACAACAGGCTAAGGTAATTCAAGAAAAAGAGAAAGAAAAAAAATTTCCAGAAAGTTCTGTTCGAGATATTTTAAAATTTTTATTAGATTATGCTCCTTTAAATTCATGGCAAAGAGATGTTCTTTCTATTGTAAGAGAAGAAGCCTATTATTTTGCTCCTCAAGGGCAAACTAAAATCATGAACGAAGGCTGGGCGGTTTATTGGCATTCCAAAATTTTAACGCAATTGGTTTTAAAAGATTCTGAAGTAATTGACTACTGCGATCACTATGCAGGAGTAGTTCAAATGTCAGGGCAAAGATTAAATCCTTATAAATTAGGGGTAGAATTAATGCGGCATATTGAAAAAAGATGGAATAATGGCCAATTTGGTTTAGAATATACCCTTTGTGATGATCCCCAAGTGAGAAGAAATTGGAACAAAAATTCAAACAAAGGAATGGAAAAACTTTTTGAAATTCGAAAATTTCACAATGACATTACTTTTTTAGATGAATTTTTAGATGAAGATTTTTGCGAAGATGCAAAATTGTTTACTTGGGTGCAAGACAGACGTTCAGGTCAAGCAATCATTCATGATAGAGATTTTAAGACAATCAAAAGAGATCTTTTAGATTCTATGACCAATTTTGGACAACCTATTATTGATGTCGTCGATGGAAACTATCGTAACAGAGGCGAACTATTATTGCGCCATAAACATCAAGGAAAAGATTTAAAAATTGATTGGGCTGTAGAAACTTTAAAAAATATTTATAAAATATGGAATAGACCTGTAAATATTGCCACTATTATAGAGTCAGAAAGTAAAGTAATTCATTATGATGGTTCAGAGCCACGTATTGAAAAAGGTGTAAACTTAGATTTTTAGTTTTATAAAATATCCTTTAAAAAAGCGGTGTTGGCTTCAAGAGTTGTTGAATTTTTTCTTTGAACTCATCAACTTTAAATGGCTTTATAATATAGCCATCCGCTTTTAAGCTCATGCCTTGTAATATATACTTTTTCTCTTTTATAGAGGTGAAAAACACAATTTTGAATTTTCTTTTTTGAAAACGATCTTTGACTTGCTGCATCACAGTAAAACCGTTTTTATCTGGCATATAAATGTCTAGCAGTACAAGAGCAAGATCGTGAATATTTGCCAATATTTGGGTCACAAGATCATCGGCATTATAACAACATATCACTTTTAGTTCTAAAGATTCTAATACTTTTTTTGTTACAAGATGAATTTCTTCTGTATCATCAAGTATAATTACAACTTTAGCCATTTTATTCACCAAATTAGAAATTATGTTATTTTTATTTTATCTCATAGATATTTTTCAATAAAGTAAATTTGAAGTCGGAATTTTGATTGTATTTTTCTGAAATTTGACTATTTCTGCTTGATCAATTTTGCAAATTAAGTTTATGATTTTAATAAGTTTAAATTAAAAAAGTGATTAAAATAAAAGAAGAAATAATATGTGTGCTACTGAAAATCAAAACTTATCTAATGAAAAAGAAGCTCTTCTATTTTTTGCGGATATTAGTGGGTATACACAATTTGTAAAAAAACACTCTTTTTCATGGACTCACGGGCAATTTATCATTTCAAAACTCCTTAAAATATTACTTGATCAAATTGAAGATCCTATTAAAGTATCAAAAATTGAAGGTGATGCTATCTTTTTTTATATGCCCATAGATTTAACATTTGATCAAAAATATGTAAGCAATAAACTTTTCCTTTTTTTTGAAGCTTTTAATAATAAAAAATTAACCCTTAACTCAGTAAAAAGTTGTGAATGTCCTTGTTGTTCTAATGTTGATAGCCTTAAGTTAAAGCTTATTGTTCATTCTGGAAAAATATTGATTTATCAAATTAATCAATTTCAAGAATTATCAGGTATGGATGTTATCACACTTCATCGCTTATCAAAAAATAAAATAAATAAAAATGAATATTTATTAATAACAGAAACGGCATTTAGTAGAATTTCATATTTTAAAGATGTTATTTTTAAATCAAATCTTGAAAAATATGACGATATAGGAAATGTTAATACATTTGTGCATTTTCCAAATGAAATGAAAGAATCCAGTAAAATACAAATGATAGGATTTCTGGATAGAGTAACTTTTAAAATAAGAATGTTAACTTATTCATTTCTTTTAAAAATAAAAGTTTTGTTTGAGAGAAAGCAATCTGAAATACAAAGATGAGATCATAATGAAAATATTTTTTATCATTCATTTAATAAATATGATTATTTATTTCAATTTATTTGCAAGTCAAAAAATGAAATTAGCTGTTGTAACAGCTGGAGATCAAAACGACCCATTTTTCTCGATGGTTGTAGATTTTATGAGACTTTCTTGCGAAAGTTTAAATATTGAATTAAAAGCCATTTATGCTAATGATGATTTAAAATTTTTAAATGATGAATTAAAATTAGCTGTAAGTGAAAAAAAATATAATGTTGTTATTTTAATGAATTTTAAAAATCAGCTTATAAGAATGTCACAGTTATTAGAAGAAAATAAAATTCCTTTTTTTATATACAATTCAGGATTTGATTTTGAAACAGATGAGGCAAATAATAACATTCGATTTAAATATTTAATTGGTGAAATGTTACCTAAAGATGAAGTATCTGGTTATGAACTTGCAAAAATAATAACTAAAGAAACAGGATTTAGTCCTGATGGAAAAATTCATTTATTAGGAATAGGCGGTACAATAGCAGATCAGGCTTCAATTGAAAGAGTAAAAGGTTTGATTAAATTTATAAATGAATCTAATGGTAAAGTTATCTTAGATGAAATTGCTTATGCTAATTGGAAAAGAGAAGAAGCATCAGATAAAATAAAAGAACTCCATCGGCTTTATCCAAAATCGAGAGGAATTTGGGTTGCAAATGATGAGATGGCTCTTGGAGTTGTAAATTCATTTGAATCTATAAAATTTAAAAGTATTATCGGTGGCGTTGATTGGACAAAAGAAGCTATTCAATCTGTAAAAAACAAAAAAATGTATGTGACAATGGGTGGTCACTTTATGGATGGAGGTTGGATCGCTATTTTACTTTATGATTATTTTCATGGAATTCAATTTACATCTGATCTTGGTTTTAAAATAACCTCTTGGACAGCACCAATTGATCAAGAAAATATTTCAAAATATATAAATTCTATTGGAAATAAAGCAAACTGGAAAAAGATAAATTTTAAAAAATATTCAAAATTTTTAAATCCACAATTAAAAAAATATGATTTTTCGGAGAAAGCGTTACTTTCTCAATTTAATTAAAAATTTAAAATAACTCTTGCCTTGTTTTTTTATTTTTGTTATGGTTATTTGTTCGTTTTTAATCTACGCTAAGGGTGCCATGTCTAACTAATCTCATTTCTATAAAAAATAAAACAATTAAAATCAAATATTTATTGGAGAATGATAAATTGTCATTTCTATTATCCGTACAAAATTTGGCATATCATTTGCCAGATGGAAGCTTATTATTTAAAAATTTCAATGTTAATATATCAAGTGGAAAAATTGGAATTATAGGTAAGAACGGCATTGGTAAAAGTACATTATTAAAAATAATTATAGGTGAATTAAAGCCAACAGAAGGAGAAATCATTCGAAACGGTAAAATTTCATATTTTCCTCAAAATA
>NZ_JBIPMD010000193.1:0-6445 GCF_044369315.1 Silvanigrella sp. | reverse complement strand
GTCCGTTCAACAAAGGGCTTGCTTGTCCATGTTTTCGGAAGATTTTCTGCATGCCTTTTTAAGTACATATTCTTTTTCTAAAAACACATTCTCAACTCTTAACTGGCATATTAAATTTAATATTTTCAATCCATTCTAAATTATCTTTTGACAAAATATCCATAAATAAATTTATATTAAATGGAAATGGAATTTTAATATTTTCATCTATTTTCTTAAAAAGAGAACTTGATTTTGTTTTCATTTTTTTCTCTTTATATTTGCCTTTTATTCCTCATCTTTTTCTCTTAGTTTTTCTAACACAGAAAAATCTTCTAAAGTAGTCGTATCCCCTTTAATGACTCCTGTAGTCGCTAATTCTCTTAAAAGCCTTCTCATAATTTTACCGCTCCGTGTTTTTGGCAAGGCTTCCGTAAAACGAATATCGTCAGGTTTTGCTAAAGTTCCAATTTCCTTTGCGATAAATTTTGAAATATCATCTTTTAAATGTGAATTTACTTTTTCTGATTTTTTTAAAGTAATAAATGCAACAATGCCTTGGCCTTTAATAGGATCGGGTCTTCCTACAACAGCACATTCCGCAATACTAGGATGATGAACGGCAGCACTTTCAATTTCCATTGTTCCGAGTCGATGTCCACTTACATTAATGACATCATCTACTCTTCCCATTATCCAAAAGTAACCTTCTTTATCTTGATGAGCTCCATCCCCAGTAAAGTAATGTCCTTCAATTTCTTTCCAATATGTTTTTTTATAACGTTCATGATCACCATATATTGTTCTAGCCATATATGGCCAAGGATTTTTTATACATAAATAACCACCCTCATTTCCTTTTGCTTTTGTACCATCTTTCTTTAAGATAAGAGGTTCTATTCCAAAAAAAGGATTTGTTGCACTACCTGGTTTTGTTGCCATAATTCCTGGAAAAGGAGCGATCATGGCAGCTCCTGTTTCAGTCTGCCACCAAGTATCTACAATTGGGCATTTTTTCTTTCCAATGACTTCATTATACCAAATCCAAGCTTCAGGATTTATAGGTTCGCCAACCGTTCCAAGTAATCTTAAACTGGATAAATCATGTTTTAATGGATATTCGTTTCCTAAACGTATAAAGGAACGTATTGCCGTTGGCGCAGTGTATAAAGTTGTTACTTTATGATCTGATATCATTTTCCAAAATCTATCTGGTTCTGGAAACGTAGGAGCACCTTCATACATAAATACTGTCGCACCATTGCTCAGAGGCCCGTAAACAACGTAACTGTGGCCTGTAATCCATCCCACATCGGCAGTACACCAATAAATATCTGTTTCTTTAATATCAAATAAATATTTTGTTGTTACGGTAGCACCTAATAAATAACCAGCTGTTGTATGAAGTAATCCTTTAGGTTTACCTGTTGTTCCGCTTGTATATAAAATAAATAAGGGATGTTCAGATGACAAAGGAATTGCTTCGCATACTTTTGCTTGTTTAGCAGAATACTCATGCCACCATAAATCTCTTCCTGTTTTCATATTTACTTTTTCAGAAGTTCTTTTAACAACAATAACATTTTTGATTGTAGGGGTTTCTAAAAGAGCTTGATCAGCCATTTCTTTCATTTTAACCACACTACCTTTTCGAAATCCTCCATCAGCCGTAAATAAAATTTTACAACCTGAATCTTGAATGCGATCGCGTAATGAATTGCTGCTAAATCCTCCAAATACAACTGTATGAACAACTCCAATTCGCGTACAAGCAAGCATTGCTATCATTGCTTCTGGAATTAGGGGCATATAAATAGCTGCTTTATCACCAGCAACCATTCCTAAACTTTTTAACATATTCGCACATTTCATGACTTCTGAATAAAGCTGTTGATATGTATATGTCCTAACTTCTCCTGGTTCTCCTTCCCAAATAAGTGCCGCTTTATTTTTTCGATCGGAATTTACATGTCTATCTAAGCAATTATAAGAAACATTTAAAGTAGCACCAATAAACCACTCTGCTTTATAATCTTTCCATTTAAATACACTTCTCCATTTTTTAAAAAAAACAAGATGAGTAGCAGCCATTTTTTCCCAAAATTCTTTTGGATTTTTAATTGAACTATTATACATTCTTTTATATGTATTATAATCTTTTAAAATATAATTTTCTGAAAATTTTTTATTTGGTATAAATTTTCTATTTTCTTTAAGTAAAGAATCAATTGAAACTTCTGCTAACTCATTATTTGCCATTATTCACCCCGACTTACGGCATTCCAAAATAGTTTTAATTTTTCTATAGCACTTTCAAATTCTTTCTCAGATACAGATAATACAAAACGTGAATAATCTTGAATTCCAGTCCATTCAGAACCATTAATTAAGAGACCCGTTTTATAAAACATAACTTCATGAATATTTTTACCATTAATTGTTTCATTAATTTCTTCATTATTTTTTTGAATTTTTATTTTCTTACCAATTAATTTTGTGGGTTTGGCTATAATAAATAAACCACCTTTAGAATCGAGTGGTTCCCATCCACAAATAGATAATATATGACTTAATTTTTCAAAACGATCTTGAAGAAATTCTTTTTGCTCATTGTAATGATTGATTACATCATTATTTTGTGAATTTATTACAGAATATATTTTTCGAGCTGCATAACGCATTGTATTTGGAATATAATTATTAATTCCTTTTTCCATTGCACTTTGCAATTGTTGATTTTCAGAATAACCAAAACCAATTCTTAAACCACCTGAAGAAAGTTCTTTTGATAAACCACCAAGTAGAATAAATTTCAACTTAGAAGAATAATTCTTAATGATTGACGAAATATCGTATGCTTCATCTGATTTTTGAAATTCAAGTTCAGAAAAAATAGTATCTAAAATTAAAACAGCATCATGTTTTTCTGCAACTTTAAATATTTCAATAAATTCTTGTTTTGAATATTTTGCTCCCGTTGGATTAACAATAGGTAAGTTTAGATAGATCCATACTTTTTTCTTTTGTTTTGATAAGATATCATTCATTTTAATTGCTTGAATTTTAAATTGATGATCAATAGACGTTTTAAGGGATAAAACTTCTGTTCCAAAGAAAAGAGCCGTTGCTTCAAAATATCCATAATTTCCAGAAGGAATTAGGATAGGGTTTTTATTTAATGAGCAATATTCTGAAATTCCAGCAAATAAAGAAGATACCCCGTTTGCTAAAAATATATCCTTATTTTGAATTGATTTAAATCCGAATCGTTTACTTAATGTTTGAGCAATTTCACTTTCTGGATTATTTTCAGAATTTGAAATATTTTGTCTTACAAAACTCTCAAAAATAGCTGCTTTTACAAAACTTGGACATGGAAACGTATTTTCGCCGTAATCCAATCTTACGACGTTACTATTTATCACATGATGAGAATTTTTTATTGCAGGGTGTTCAAAAGCTTTTGCACAATCTTTTGAAAGTCCAGTAAATTTATTTAAAAAAGCAGAATCTTCTGAAATCGGTAATCTTAAAGATTGCGATGAACTTCTTTTATTATTTTTTACATGAAAACTTAATAAATCAAATAAAATGGTATTATAAAACTCTTGAAGAACTACAGATGTTCTACTATATGTTAATTCTGCAGCATTGCATATTGCACTTAAAAAAGAATCATTTTCACTTAATAAAAAAGTGACTTCAACATCTGAATACAATCGATTGTGAATAAAACTACAAATTAAACTAACATGTCTTGGTAAATGCTGATTCGATAAATATTCAAAAATGCCATTCCCTTTTGGATAACTTGAAAGGTCAAATCCATTACTAAAATCTATAATTAATCTTGTTCCATATTTTTCAGTTGTATCGATAAGTCTTTTAATTGAATCTTGGCCTCTAATCTCAAAATCACTTAAAGAGCATAATACAAATTCTGGCGATATTGTTGAAACTAGTTTACAAACCAATTCACATTGTTTTGGAGATTCAATCACAAATATATTTTCATTATTTTGAGATATATCTGCTTGGAACCATTCCGCGGGAAGATCCTTGCATAATTCTTTTTTAACAATTGCTTTATGAATATCATATATCGAAAAAATATTTTTTATAACTGCAATTCTTGAAGGAGCAATCAAAACACTTTTTGCTGTTATTGGAACTCTCCAATACGTTCTAAAATATTCAGCAATATTTCTTCTAAATGAACTTTCTCCTCTAATGTCTTCATAATCAAAAGCAGAAGAAGAATTTAATTTTTCTGACAATCGTGACAAAAAGGAAAGCTTTTCTTCTACTAAAGATCGATCGTTAAAGGTTAGATCTAGACCACTTCGAGCATCAGAATATTCATCTTTTTTTAATAGTCGTAACACTTTTTTCATTTTATGACTATCACGCATTTCGGCATCGAGAACTTGTAAAGAGTGAAAAATTCTTCCCCCATTTTGTGCGTATGCATAAGCTGTCCGTGCAGAAATAGAATCAGTTGAATTTGCCCCCATATAAAATTCAAATCGATAGGCAGAGTTTCTTTCAATTTCAACTAAAGGTTTTATTTCCGTATCAAAAGCTTGTTCAATTTTTGTTTGCCAAACAGTTGTTACTTTAAATCCACGCCTTGTTAATAATCTATCTAAAACCGCTTTCCCAGGCCTTCCTCCTAAATTTAAAATAATTTTTCCTGAAGATTTCATAACATCAATAGACTCTTCAACAGCACGAGCAATTAAGCCTAAACCAAACTGATCTTCAATGTAACCTTGTTTAGAGCAGTAGTTACTTAATGCATATAAGGATTCATCGGTAACAGACTCAGGGAGTATATTTGGAATTAAACTGGAATCTGGAGCTAAAACTTGAGGAATACATCCAATTACTTTATCTAATTTTATTTGATTTACAATACAATATTCTAAAAGATCGGAATGATGAAATTGAACGCGTTCTAATATAGATTTACCTTCAGAGTCTATATAAGTCTGTCCTAAATTATCGAGAGCATTTAAAAATAAGTTAATACGCGCACAAATAATTGCTTTAGGATTAATATCGAGACCATATATTTGTTGAGGTGCTCCCCTTTTTGCTAATGCAATACTTATCCATCCATTTCCACAACCGAGTTCAGCAAGAACACGATGATGAAATTCGGAAGAAGGGTATCTTGCCAAACCTTCAAAAAAAGTAAATGACCAATCTTCAGGTGTGAAAATACTTGGCAATTGCAAAAGTAACAACGTATTAGGACTTGATTCATCTCCATCTGTAATTAATTTATCAATTGAAAAATGATAATTCAAAATTGCATCATGTCCAGATTCTAAATTTAAAAAATGTTGATAAAGTTCCGTTAAAGCACAACGGGCTTTGACTCTAGTCGAAGGATCTTCTAAATATTTTAAAATTTCTTTTAAATTTTCAAATGTTTGATTAGTCGATTTTTTACAGCTACTGAGGAATGCATTTAAATCAAAATTCCATGCATTTTTTTTACCCTCTTTTTCAGATTTCATAAAGTTTTCCTGTTAACTTTTTCTTCTAAATGTTTACCAATAATGGTAGCTATGAATACAGGTGGAAATAGCACAATTATCATAGGTAAAATTGCTCCACCTGCTATAAAATAAAATAACCTTCTTGTCATTGATGTTTCAATTGTAGGACTTGAAAAACCAACTGGTAAATATTTATCAATTTTAATAAATAAAGACTGAACAATAGCTCCACTTAATACCCAGTAAAATACAATTGCAAAGGAATAAAGTTCTAAAGGAAGATTAAGTTGCAATAAAGAATCAATTGAAAAAAGCATACTCAATAATAACCTCCATGTTAAGCCCGAATATACATTTATATTGTTATGCCATAGAGTAGCAATATTATCAAATTATCGCAACTAAACTGAATAAGGTAAGTTTTAAAATTTTTATTAAATATGAAATCAAAATTGTGACTAATAAAAAATATCTGTATAACTTTAACTTGGCAAAGCCTTACTAAAGGAATTTGGTAAAACGAATACTTTTAGTTTTTAAATTTAATCAATGAGGATATTATGAAAATTTTGAGAGTCCCAAATTATTTAACTTTAACTATCATGATAAGTTCTTTACATTTAAATATATTTGCACAAAATGATGGAAGACCTGAATATAAATCTCAAAAAGATTATTCTGAAGGAGTGAGTCCTTTTTTAAATACCCAAGCTAGATCACTTTCTGCTCAAAGATTATCACCCTCTTCTTATCCTGACGAAGCTGAAATTTTTTGTGGTTATGAACAATGTGTTTTTGGATTAACAAGAGGACTTGTTCTCGGAGGTGATGTATTTGGAATGGCTTATTCTCCACTTAGACAGTATTTTGATCCAAATTGGATTGGCGGAAATATTTACGTCATAGATGCCTTTGGTGGTTTTCAGATACTTAGAGATGTTGAAAATAAAATTTACATG
>NZ_JBIPMD010000037.1:0-20461 GCF_044369315.1 Silvanigrella sp. | reverse complement strand
GCCAGCGTTCGTTCTGAGCCAGGATCAAACTCTTAGCTCTAATTTACTTACAGATAAGTATTTCTACCTATCCGCTTTTTTTACTATCTTGACGGTTCTTTTCACGGAACCTGATTTCTTTCCTTTTCCTCTCGCGAGAAAATCTACTTAAAACCATGGAACCGCACTCTGTTTTTGCTTTCTTCTCTTGTCAAATAACTCCTCTTTGCTGGGCGTTTCACTTTCTCGTTTGAGTCGGTGGTTCGCTAGCAGCGAGAACACCTAGCTACACAACCCAGTTTGAGTTGTCAAATCTTTCTTAAAAAAAAATTACATATTTCATTTTTTTAGTATAACATATTGTAATTATAAGACTTAAATTTTCTTTGGTTTTTTCTTAAATCCTTGGAGCTAAAGCCTCTCAAATTATATTTGAAACAAACAAATACAATAACTTATCTATTAATTTTCGTTTTTCATAATCCTTATTATATTGTAATTATTACTATAATGTTTTTTCGAGTTTAGAGAAGAAAAGAAGAAACCTCTTTTTATAAATTTTTACTTATTTTTTATTACCTATTTTATTTAGTAGATTAGCAAAATTTTATTTGATAAAGCATCGGCACTAGTTTTGATACCCGTTTACACTTTCAAAAATAATGGAGTACAAGATGGTCAATGAATTTAGTAAGGAAAACACTTTATTTACACGCAAGGTTGTCTCTGACGCCTTAACTTTTGATGATGTTTTATTACTTCCTAACTATTCCGAAACATTGCCACATGAAGTTGATGTTTGTTCCTATTTATCTAAATCTATTAAACTTCATAGCCCAATCATCTCTGCAGCTATGGATAGCGTTACAGAGCACGAGCTTGCTGCTTGTATGGCAAGACTAGGTGGTCTTGGAATCATACATAAAAATCTTTCTCCAGAAGCTCAGGCAGAAGAAGTAAGACTCGTTAAACGCTCTGAAAGCGGTGTAGTAGCAAATCCTTTAACAATTTCCCCTAATGATACTATAAAGCAAGCTAAAGCAATCATGGAAAGCAGAAAAATATCTGGCCTACCTGTTGTACATAATGAAAAGCTTGTTGGACTTGTTACGGGACGTGATATTAGATTTGAAGCAAACGAATCTATACAAATAAAAGATATTATGACAGAAAGAAGCAAATTAATCGTTATGTCTAAAAAACATAGAGATACTCCTTTTGATAATAATTTATTTGAAAATGTTAAAAATTTACTTCAAAAACATAGAATAAAGAAACTTCCCATTGTTGATGAAAATGATCATTTAATCGGTCTTATAACAAGAAGAGACATTGAGAATGCAATTAAACATCCCAATGCAAGTAAGGATGCCTCTGGAAGACTTTTAGTCGGAGCTGCAGTTGGAGTGACTCCATTCGATATTGAGCAAAGAATCCCTGCACTTGTTGAAGCAGGAATAGACGTTCTAGTTATAGACACGGCTCATGGCCATAGCAAGGGCGTTATTTCAACAGTAGCGGCAGTTAAAAAACAATATGGGAACAGGTTTTCCATTGTTGCTGGAAATATTGCTACAGGCGCTGCTGCAAAAGCTTTAGCTGAAGCAGGCGCTGATTGTGTAAAAGTTGGAATTGGCCCGGGATCAATTTGTACAACAAGAATCGTTGCTGGAATTGGAGTGCCGCAAATTAGTGCTATCATGAGTGTAGCAGAAGCTCTTGCGGGCACAAATGTAAAAATTATTGCTGACGGTGGAATTAAATTTAGCGGTGATATTGTTAAAGCACTTGCTGCTGGAGCGCACACCGTTATGCTAGGCGGATTGCTAGCCGGGACAGAAGAATCACCAGGCGAAAGAATTAGCTTTCAAGGAAAAGTATTTAAAAAATACAGAGGTATGGGCTCATTAGGAGCTATGAAACAAGGATCAAAAGATCGCTATTTTCAAGGAACACAAAGCGACAATAATAAATTAGTTCCTGAAGGCATTGAAGGACAAGTTCCATATAAAGGCCCTCTAATCGAAGTGCTTCACCAACTCGTTGGCGGAATTCGAGCTGGTATGGGATATACTGGCGCAATAGATATTTCCGATCTTCAAACCAAAGCAGAGTTCGTTAAAATAACAGCTGCCGGTTTAAGAGAAAGCCATGTTCATGACGTAAATATTACGGAAGAAGCTCCAAACTACAGCATAAGTAGAGGATAAATTCTTTAAAAGGCTTGCTAAAAACAAGCTTTTTTTGTTTCCATTCATAAGGAAAAAACAATGATTTTAGTAATTGATTTTGGATCACAATTTACGCAGTTAGTTGCAAGAAGAATTAGAGAATTATCTGTTTACTCTGAAATCGTTCCTTTTACATCCGCAAAAGAAAGAATTTCTGAATTAAAAAAACAAAAATTACTTTCTGGAGTTATATTTTCTGGTGGTCCACATAGTGTTTATGAAAATAATTCTCCTAAAATAGATTTGAATATTGAAACACTTGAAGTTCCAGTACTTGGAATTTGTTACGGTTTACAATTAATTAATTTTATGCTTGGCGGAACAGTAGCTCCTTCTAAAAATAGAGAATATGGTTTTGAAAAAATTATAGTTGAAAAAAATATTCAACCTGAAAACCCTTTATATAAAATTAAAGATATTGAAGAAAATATAGTTTGGATGAGTCATGGTGATGAAATAAAAGAACTATCTTCTAAGTTAACAGTTGATTCTGTTACAAGAAATAATGTAATTTCATCTTTTCATCATAAAAACTTACCTATTTTTGGCGTACAATTCCATCCCGAAGTCGAACATTCTAAATATGGAAGAGATCTTATAAAAAGCTTTGTTCAGGATATTTGTAAAGATAAAAAGGAATGGGATAGTTCATTACAAATTGAAAGAGCTGTTGAGCTGATAAAAGAAAAGGTAACAGCAGAAGGCCCTGACACACAAGTTATTTGTGCTCTAAGTGGTGGCGTTGATTCTTGCGTTGCAGCAGTATTAACCCAAAAAGCAATTGGTGATAAGTTACTTTGTTTATTTATTAATAATGGTTTATTAAGAAAAAATGAGTACGATGAAGTTCTTGCAAGATTTAAAAAAGATTTAAATTTAAATGTAAAAGGCGTAGATGCCTCTGAACTTTTCTTATCTCGTTTAGCTGGAGTTACCGATCCAGAGAAAAAAAGAAAAATCATTGGAAATACTTTTATTGATGTATTTGAATCTGAAACCAAAGAAATTCCAAATGCTAAATTTTTAGTACAAGGAACTTTATATCCTGACGTGATAGAATCTATTTCTCTTCATGGAACAAGCGTAACAATTAAAACACATCATAATGTTGGTGGCCTTCCTGAAAAAATGAAATTTAAACTCATTGAACCACTTAGAGAACTTTTTAAAGACGAAGTCAGAAGACTTGGTGCGGAAATGAACATTCCAAGCGATATGCTTGCAAGACATCCTTTCCCAGGACCTGGTTTAGGTATACGAGTTTTAGGAGAAGTAACTAAAGAAAGATTAAATATCGCTCGTGAGGCAGATGCTATTTTTATAGAAGAGTTAAAAAAACAAAATCTATATAATTCAACCTGGCAAGCATTTGTGGTATTGTTACCTGTAAGTTCTGTAGGAGTCATGGGTGATGGTCGCACTTATGAAAGTGTTGCCGCAATACGATGTGTTAGCGCTACTGACGGCATGACAGCGGATTGGAGTAAACTTCCATACGAATTTTTAGCTCATGTTTCTTCTAGAATTATAAATGAAGTTAAAGGTATTAACAGAGTTGTTTATGATATAAGCACAAAACCACCAGCGACAATTGAATGGGAATAACAGAAATTTACCAAGAATATAAAAAAATGCAGAGCTATCATATTTCAAATTTTGTTCCTGAAATTGAAAAGCTTACTGCAGTTGTTATTACAAAAAATGAAGAAAAAAACATTGCAAAATGCCTAAACTCTTTATCGTTTGTAGATGAAATTATTGTTGTTGATTCTGGAAGTACGGATAAAACGCTAGAAATTGTGAAAACATATAAAGATATTGTTCTCATAAAAACGGAATGGTTTGGATTTGTTGAAAATAAAAGAATTGGTATCAATCGAGCCACCCATGATTGGATTCTTTGGATCGATGCAGATGAAGAGGTTCCAAAAGAACTTGCAAATGAGTGGATTACAAGAATTCATCAGGGAACTTTTCATGAAACTGGTGCCATTGATTTTCCAAGAAAAACCTTTTTTCTTGGACACTGGGTTAAACATTCCGGATGGTATCCAGGAAAAGTGATTCGTTTTTTCCATAAAAAACGAGCTTATTTAAGTGATAATATTCTTCATGAAGGCGTTATTCCAAAAACCGGATATGTCGTCGAGCATTTTCAAACTGATTTATTACATTATTCATATACATCAATGTACCAATATTTTGATAAAATGAATAAATATGGATATGCTGGAGCAAAAGAAATTGCCAGAAAAAAGAAAATAGCTTTTTTTCCCCAAATTCTTTTACAACCTATTTGGACTTTTTTTAAATTTTATATTCTTAAAAAAGGTTTTTTAGATGGTAGAATTGGAATAATCATTTGTATGGGAGCTGCTTTTTCTAATTTTATCAAATATGCAAATTACTTTTTTCTAAAAAAATATCAGTATGTAGACCTAAACGAAAAAAAATAACAAACTAAACTTTTATGTTTAGGAAGAAATTCATGGAAGAAAATTTATATCAAAGAATTTTAATCAGCCGAACAGATAATATTGGTGATGTCATATTAACATTACCAATGGCAGCTTTAATTAAAGAAAAATATCCTAATTCTAAAATCATTTTTTTAGGGAAAAAATACACCAAACCCATAATAGACATTTGCACAAACATTGATGAGTTTTATGATTGGGATGAAATAAAAAAAAAATCAGACATAGAAAACGAGTTTAATAAAATAAACTGCGATACAATTATTCATGTTTTTCCTAATAAAGAAATTGCAAAATATGCAAAAAAATCGGGGATAAAAAACAGAATAGGAACAAATAGAAGATTATTTCATTGGATCTATTGTAATAAAAATATTACTTTAAGTAGAAAAAAATCAAATTTACATGAATCTCAATTAAATTTAAAACTATTGACTCCACTAAATATAAATACCGAATTAAATATAAATCAAATTTCTAAATTATTTGGATTAAAAATAAAAAACAAATTACCTGAAAAATTTAATTATTTAATAGATCCTTCAAAATTTAATTTAATTTTACACCCTAAATCAAAAGGAAGCGCAAGAGAGTGGGGAATTGATAATTTTGTTACTTTGGCAAATTCTTTACCAGAAAAATCTTTCAAAGTATTTTTCTCAGGTAGCACAGAAGAATCTAATTTTATAAAAAGTAATATTATAAGCAGATGTCCTTCTGCTATAGATGTTTCAGGATTATTTAATTTAAACGAATTTATTTCTTTTATAGATTTATGTGATGGCTTAATTGCAAATAGTACTGGACCTCTACATATTGCATCAGCACTAGGAAAAAATACCCTTGGCCTTTATCCACCAATTGAAGCAATGGCACCTAAAAGATGGGCTCCCATTGGAATTCATGCTCAATATTTAATAGGAAATAATATAAGCAAAAATGAATACTGTGATATAAAATGCACAATTCAAAAAAAATGCCTATGCATGGAAAATATTTCACCTAATATTTTATTAAACATAATTACAACCTGGAAAAAAATTTCTAATGGTTGATTAACTCAATTTATTTTCGTAATATTTATATGTTATCTTTTTGTGCGTTTCCTTTGCTGATAAATATTTTTAAATCAAGCAATGAATTCATAAAATAGAATGAGTAGTGTAAAATTATATCAAATTTATGGAGAAAAATATGGACTATAAAGTTAAGGATATTTCCCTATCTGAACTTGGCAGAAGACAAATTGAACTTGCAGAAAAAGAAATGCCAGGTTTAATGACTTTAAGAGAAAGATACGGAAAAACAAAACCACTTAAAGGAGCTCGTATTGCAGGCAGTTTACATATGACTGTAGAAACCGCAGTTCTTATCGAAACTCTTACAATTCTAGGCGCTGATGTCCGTTGGTCTAGTTGCAATATCTTTTCCACTGTTGACGCTGCGGCATCTGCTATTGCATCAACCGGTGTTCCTGTTTTTGCTTGGAAAGGCGAAACAGAAGAAGAGTATGTTTGGTGCATTGAGCAAACTCTTAAATTTTCAAATGGACAAGGCCCAAATATGCTGCTTGACGATGGTGGCGATTTGACAACTTTAGTTCACAAAAAATTTCCTCAATTATTAAAAGAAATTAAAGGCGTTTCAGAAGAAACAACAACAGGCGTTCACCATTTACATCAAATGCTAAAAAAAGGTGAATTAAAAATTCCTGCAATAAATGTGAATGATAGCGTAACAAAAAGTAAATTTGATAATTTATACGGATGCAGAGAATCTTTACCAGACGGAATTAAAAGAGCGACAGACATCATGATCGCAGGTAAAACTGTTTTAATTGCAGGATACGGTGATGTTGGAAAAGGCTGTGCTCATTCCATGAAATCACATGGAGCAAGAGTATTGATAACCGAAATTGACCCTATTAATGCTCTACAAGCTGCTATGGAAGGCTATCAAGTTGTTCGAGTGGAAGATGTTATTCATGAAGCACACATCTTTGTTACTACAACAGGATGCTGCGATATTATATCAGCTGATCACATGACAAAAATGAGAGATCAGGCTTTGGTTTGCAACATTGGACATTTTGACGTTGAGATTGATGTTGCCGGATTAAAAGCAATTAAAGGCATTAAACATATTAATATTAAACCTCAAGTCGATAAATATCATTTTCCTGATGGGCATGAAATCATTTTATTAGCCGAAGGAAGACTTGTTAACTTAGGCTGCGCGACAGGTCACCCTGCTTTTGTAATGAGTACAAGTTTTACAAATCAAGTGTTAGCTCAAATTGAATTATGGCAAAATAACAGCCAATATAAAATTGATGTATATACGCTACCTAAAAAACTTGATGAAGAAGTTGCACGTCTTCACCTTGAAAAACTTGGAGTTAAGTTAACAAAGCTAACAAATAAACAATCTGAATATTTAAATATAAATATTGATGGGCCTTACAAACCAGAAGCTTATAGATATTAATTTAAATTAGTTAATTATATTTTGTAAAATAATGAATATGAGTTTATTTAATCTTTTAATGTATCTAATGTATATCCTAAACTTAAAATAAGCTCATTCATCCATAAAACCTGATCCGCTACACCTTGATAAACAGGAATATTAACCAGACTTGCATAAGCCTCTTTATCAGTAAATTCTATATAAATTGGATTCCAAACAACAAATCTAAATCCAGCCTCAACTCCAACAGTCCAACCATTTAATTGCCACCAACCATTCTTCACTCCAAATAAATTACCCCATTCTTTAGAACCCACATAATTTGTATTTCCGAATACTCTATTTTCTGAATGAGGTAACATAACACCTGCCCCAGCTTTAATAATACCCGCTATACTAAAGTTTTCATTTGTTTCAAATAATATTGGAATTCTTTTTACAAGATTAATCATCACATGATTAGCACCATTATGTAAATTATAATGAAAATAATCATAAGTTAATAGTTGAATAGAATCGGTGTAATTGCCATTAATTGTTCCCGAAACCCTTGCGTATTGATCAATAAATGTTGAATATTTTGTGTGATCATAATTTAATTCTAAACCCCAAGTTCTTTCTTTATCAAAAAAGTGACCAATTCGAACATTAAATTGAGGTTCAGTTAATTCTTTATTAAAAACTCCACTATTCCATTGAGGAAAGTCTTCTGCACGAACATTATAAATTGTAAAATCATTACCTAATGACTTTTGGGAAATATGAATATCGCTTGGGCGCCAATAATCACGATTGTATCCCCAAGAAAAATACCATTCCCCATCCCAGAATCCCGGCGATTCACTTTGTATAGGGGAGTTTGATTTATTCGCTAAGTCTTTTTCATTTTCAGTATTTGCATAAATAAATATAGACTTAGTTAATATTAACAAAAAAACAAGGTATTTCATATTTTATAATCCGCAAATAATGTTTATAACCGATAACAATATTTAGTCTTTAATTAATAAACCCTTAAAAGTGCTTAAAGTATAAAGAAATTATAATTTATAAAATTTAAATATCAACTAAAATTATATTTTTAAAAATTATCTATTTTTTTTTGAGACAAGAAATATAGCAGAAATTATAAATAAGATCGAAAACCACTCAAAAGGTTTAATATTTTCGCCAAATATAATATAACCCCAAAATAAACCAGCTAAAGCAACAATACAACCCACTAAACTATAAAAAACAGCACCAGCTACTCTTAATAATTCAAAAAATAAAACATAACCAATACTAGATAATATGATTTCAATAAGAATAAAAAAATCTGGTTTATTTAAAGGAAAAACAATTGGATGAAAACTATTATTTAAGTAAACTAATGGCATAATTATAAAAGTGGCAGCAACCAACATACCACATGAAAGCGCTAAAGAAGATGTATTATTTGGTCTTAATTTAACCATAAAAACAGTGCATGAAGCTAATAATAATGGAGTCAATAAAGCAAATAACATCCATTTGTATTCTAAATAATTTGATAATTTAGGAAGAAATAAAATAAATAAACCTAAAAATCCCAAAATAATACCGATAAATCTTGTCCATGAAAATTTTTCAATGACAAAAACAATCGATAATATATATGTTAAAATTGGAGAAGTATTTATAATGAGTCCTAAAATTCCCGAAGGAACATGCGATGCTGAAAAATACATTGTTAAATTAGGTAATGCAATTCCAAGTAATCCGCATATAAAATAAAAAAAGATATGCTGTAAATTATAAGGAGGAACTGATTTTTTTTGAATATAAGAAAGAATAAAAACTAAAATAGCAGGTCCTAAACTTTGCCAAAATGCATAGCCAAGTGGAGTAATTCCACTTTCCATTGCAAATTTAGCAATGGAAAAGCTTGTTCCCCAGGTAAAACCCAATGATATTAACAAAAAAATAGGATAAACAGAATTTTTTATATATAAAGAATTCATCCATAATCCTTTAGCTTATTAAGAAAAACTTTCTGAGCGAAAATCCTTCAGTAGAAATACTTGGAACAACAAGGGCAATATTAACCCCTTCTTTCTTAGCTTCTTCTAACAATAAAGAATATGTAGGATCAATTTCATGTGCTGCTCGAAAACCATTTTTTAATATTTCTTCAGAAATATTATTCCCTCTCATAAGTACAAAAAACAACCAAGATTCATCACCTGATTTTTTTGCATGAATTAATTCTTTTAAATGTTTTTGCCCTCTTTCTGTAACAGCGTCAGGAAAAGCCCAAACATTATCTTCTAATTTTAAACTTACACTTTTTACTTCAATCCAACATTTTTTTGCTGAGGTAGAAGAATTTAAACAGAAGTCAAATCTTGTTTCTTTAGTAAAAACAGCTTCTCTTTTAAATTGATTCCAAAATTGGAATTTCTCATATGGAAAATCAGCTTCTATAAAGTTTTTTTGTTCTTTTTGCCCAATTGTATGAAATAATAATTTTTCAATAAATTGATTCGCTCTTGAGGTATTTAAACAAGCCAAGCCATCTTCTAATTTTAATAATTCTAAAGAATATCTCAATTTTCGGGAAGGATTTTTAGAGTCCAATATATAAGCTTGCGCGCCTTCGACTAAACAGCTTTTCATACTACCGCTATTCGCACAATGAACAGTTAAAATGTCATTTTCTTTTGTTTTTACATCTACAAAAAATCGTTTGTATCTTTTTACAAAGTTACATTCGTCCAACATGATATTATATATTAATAAATTCATATTAATTCATTTCAGAAGATTCAGAATTTACATTACTTCTACTGGCATATATTTGTGATATTTTATTCATACCTACTATATAATTACGGTTACAATAATGACATTTCATCTCTAAGTCTTCCGATTTTTTTATGATATCAGAAAGATCTTCCATTGGTAATGTAACAAGAACACTTTCTACTCTTTCTTGAGAGCAGCTACAAACAAATTTCGGGTTTAAACTTTTTACAGCTTTTGTTTCATCAGGGATTAATTTTTTTGATAAAATATCAGCATCACTATTTAATAAATATAAATCTTTCATTGATGGCAAAGAAGCAATATGATTTTTTAATTTTTCAGAAACACTTTCTGGAATGTCAGGCAATTCCTGATAAATCACTCCAAATGCATTCAGTTTTCCATCATTCTCATTCACCCAACTACTTATTTTTAGATAAGTATTCATTTGGTAACTAGAAGACAGATGATCATTTAAAGCTTGTTCTATTGAATTTAATTTTGAAACCGTATGCCCTTCAGATAAAGTTGATTTTTTTCTTTGGGAACGCATAGATCTAATTTGAAGTTCAGGAATGATATTATTTCCTAAATCAATTTGTTTTACAATTTCAGACTCCTCATTGCATTCAATATAGCCGCGAGTTTCTGCTAAAAATGAAGTTTCTGTGCCTATTGTAAAGTCACTTCCACAATGAATTCTTAAATTAATTCTCTCTTCATAATCTAATATCGATGATAATAATACACTTCCAAGTAAGGTATCAGATAAAAGAAGGGCTCGATTATTATTTAAAATATGAAGATTTTTAGCTTCTTCAACCAAATGACTTAAATGGAGCATTCGATAGCTATAATAAACTTTTGTATCTACCCCAAAAAAAAGATAGTCTTGAAACATGAAAACCCCCAATTTATGAATACAATAAGAGTATAAAAAAACTCTTTCAATTTAATCTCCATATACCAAAATGAAGATGATTTCGACAAATTATTGAAAAATAAGGCGTTTCAATTAAACTTAATTCTATGGCATTCCTTAATTGAGGAATCTGAATCATTTTATAAAGATAAAGAGGAAATCATGAAAGTATTGGTCACGGGTGGGGCTGGTTATATAGGAAGCACAATTTGCTCTGCGCTAGAGGATTCAGGTCATATCCCTATTGTTCTTGATTCACTTGTCACAGGAAAAGCCGAATTTGTTAAAAATCGTTCTTTTTACCAAGCTGATATAGCTGACAAAGAAGCCTTAAAAAAAATATTTCAAGAGCATCCAGAAATAAAACATGCAATTCATTGCGCAGCTCTAATTATTGTACCTGAAAGTGTTGAAAAACCTTATGAATATTACAGAGAAAATGTGTCTAAATCAAATGAATTATTTAGAAATTTAATTGATTTAGGATGTCATCAAATTGTTTTTAGCAGTTCTGCTTCTATTTATGATATTGCTCCCAACTTTATGGTAACAGAAGAATCTTCGTTAAAACCAGGGAGTCCTTACGCTAAAACAAAACTTATGATGGAAATGATATTAGAAGATTACTGCCATGCTTATTCAAATATAAAAGCAATATCTCTAAGATATTTCAATCCAATTGGTGCCGACCCTAAAATGCGTTCAGGAAGCCATGCTAAAAATGCGAGCCATGTTGTGGCAAAAATGGTTGAAACAGCTCAAGGAAAAATACCTGAATTTTGTATTACGGGAGTGAACTGGCCCACTCGTGATGGCAGCGGAATAAGAGATTACATTCATGTCTGGGACTTAGCTTTAGCCCATGTAAAAGCTGTAGAAAACTTTGGCTCCATCTTCTCTAATAAAAAAGAAGGATATTTGGTGATTAACCTTGGAACAGGAAATGGTGTTACTGTAAAAGAACTTTTAAAAGCATTTGAAAATGTTTATGGAAAAAAACTACCTCAAAAAGAAACAGAACCTAGACTTGGAGATGTTGCAGGAGCATATGCAAATGCAGATAAAGCATTGAAATATTTAAAATGGAAAGCAAATTTTAGTATTGAAGAGGCCATAAGAGATGCTTTAAAATGGTCTGAATTTCAAGCTGCTTTATTTAAATAATTTATATTCATTTTTTTAATTGTCAAAAACTTAATATATTGTTAGAAATTAATCACATATTTATGTTCAATTTATATAGTAAATTGAACATTTTGTTTAATTATTTTCAGAAAAAAGGATTTTTTCATGATAATACGTTTATGGCGATATATTTTATCATTTTCTCTTTTATTATTTGCATTTAAAAATATTGATAGCTATTCATCAACTATAAATAACAATATGTTAGAAGAAAATAAAAATACAATAAATCAAGCAAAAATCTTTATACCAAATGAAGGTTTATTATATTTATATAAAAATTCAGAAATAAACACAATTCAAGCATTAACACCCAAAAAAACATAATAATGAAAGGGTTTAGTAATAAAGAAGAAGATTATGAATCTTTTTATATAAAGATTACAGATGAATTTGGGAAAAATTTAGAAAATGCTTTTGATTCAAAAGTGATAAGTATTGAACCCGATAAAAGATGGAGTAGTTTAAATTATGTTTCCCGTCTTTGCGATAATATAAAATTTAAAACAGAAGATTTAAATAATATTACAATTTCTGGACTACCAGAAAATATTAACTCACTTTTAACTTGCCAATTTGTAATTAAATCTTTAGATACAAATAAAATTATATTAAATAAAAATCTAAAAAATTTCCAATTAAAAATAAATTATCCATTTGAATCATGGGTACAAATTGCAGAAACCTATATATCTGAAAAAGAAAAAGCAAAAGATTATGGTAGATATATTCCAAGTTCTTATAACACGGCTATATCTATTAAAAATATGCTAAATAAAATTGAAGCAAATAATAAACTTCCTGATAATATCAAAGATATAAATTTAACCAAAAATATAGAAATCCGAGTCCCACCGGCTTCAGTTGTAAAGACTGTTTATTTAGATTTTAGCTCAATTTATAAAATAAATGTTTTTCCTGATGTAGAAAATTTAAAGATTACGGGTTTTCGTTTAGAGAGTCCCCAATCCATTCGTTTATTTCCAAATAATACAAATGTTAAAAATCTTGTTTTTAGTGGTAACGTATTCCCAAAAATACCTGAATTTGCATTTAATCAATTTAAAAAACTAGAATACATCGATCTAACAGGAAATCATATCCGCGAGATAGATAATAAAGCTTTTCAAGGTTTATCTAATTTAAAGGAAGTTATCACAAGACATAACTTAGAATTAACTTATACAGAATCTTCAAAAGTTAAAAAATACCAATATTTTTGTGGAATTGAATCTTTAACAGATTATGAGACTAAATATAAACCGTTCTGCCAAAATGATTTTATACCATCTAATAAATTTATTTTTAATTCAAATACAAAAGAAATGATAATTAAAAATAATGATAAATATTTAAATTTAGATCTTAGTTTTTTAAATAATCTAGAAGAAACTAAATATATTGAAAAAATGACTATTATTGGTTTTAGGGTTTCATTAAAAGATAACGTAAATTATATTAAAAAAGCATTTAATCTAAAAGAATTGAATTTTGAAAATAATAACATTTATGATATTCCAAAGTACTCCTTTAAGGGTATGAAAAAAATTGAAAAATTATCTTTTAATAATTCAAATATTCAGTTCATAGAAAAAAATGCTTTTAGTGGATTAGAAAATTTAACTGAATTGACTATTAAAAATAATGCGATGAGGATTGGTATTCCAGATCGAACATTTGGTGGAATTTATAAATTAAAAAAACTCACTATTATAAATTCAAAGTTAGAAAATATAGGTAAATATTTTCTATGGGATTTATTAGATTTAAGCGAATTAAATTTAAGTAATAATAACATAAACAATATTCATGTGGAATTATTTTATAATGTTCCTTTTTTAGAAATTTTAAATTTAAGCAATAACAATATTAAATATTTACCTCATGCCGTTTTTTCTTATAAACGCCTACTTAAATTAAAAAAATTATTTTTATCCAATAATAGTTTAATTGAAGGCTCTAATTTAAAAGATTCATTTTCAAATAAATGTCCTTCGATAGATGTTTATGAAAAAGATAATTTTATTTGCATGTAAATAAAATTTTTATCTAACGCTCCCAAAGCCTTCATAAATAGAAACACCATCAATTTTCCAATTGCCATCTTTCATAATTTTATTTATTTGAGCGTTTTGGGAGCCATTAGCTAAATATTGTAAATTTCTCAATAAAATAAATGCATCAAATATTTTTGATTCTACCCCTAACGTTTTTAAATCGGAGTTTAATAATTCCTCAAATGAATTTTTAAATCTTCCATTTTCTGATATTATTTTTAAATAATTTAAATCTTTTTTACTTGATAATATCATTTCATTATTTTTTTCTGGAAATATAGTTGGAATAGAAAACATATCTACTAAATAATTTAAATCCTTTAATCCCTTAAATCCTTCAGCAACAATTAATGTATGAATGTGTTTATCAAATATTAAATTTAAAGCAGCAGTTGATAAACTGCCCTCATCTGAATTAGCTTCTTCAATTTCAATTTTATAATGAACACCCTGAACAGCAGTAGATGAAAAAAACGCAGAAATAGCTCTTAAAACATTTTGATTGTATTTTTGTCTATCTTCTCTATTAGATAAAATAAGTCCTATTCTCATTTCTTGTGGATCATCATGGTTTAAATGAACCAATCGAGATCTTAGTTTTGAGTTTTCAATTAAAAAACCAGACTCTAGTAAAATACTTTCTGGATTTTTGACGATATTTTTTTCTAATATATCTAGAGATAATTGAAACTCTCCTTCTTTCATTTTTAATAAAAAAACATTTTCAATAAAATTATTTTGAAAATTTGAATCTAGATTATTCTCAAAATTTAAAATATTTAATCTAGATTCAATATCAGATAATAATATTATTTTATTCGTATTTTTATTTAAATCTACAGACTGAATATTATTTTTTTTCATTATATTTAATAAATAAACTAATTGAGATCTTTCAAAATCTTTATTTTGTATATTTCTCCCAGATTCAGCAGATAAAGCATAAAATCTAGCTAAATATAAAGGTTGTAAATTTGGATTCCCCATTTTTTTTGATAAAATAACTGCATTTTTATAGTCATATAATAAATAATAAATTTGCAATAATGCATAAGAACATATTGAAGAAATAGATAAAGGCAAAACATTATCACTTAATGATTCTTCCAAATACTTTTGGTACTGTTTAATATCATTGTAATTATTATTTATAAGTGAAAGTCTACATTTTGAAAAAGCGACTTCTTTTTTCGATGAATATTCATTTTGAATTACGTTTTTATAAAATAAAGAAGCTTTATCAAACTCTTTATTATAAAAAAAACTCTCTGCTTTATCAAAAGCGGAGAGCTGGGCTTGAATAGGAAATACATAAAAAATAACTGATATATAAACAATTATTTTGTTAGTCCGGAGAACCAACTCGAACCATTGCCGTCCTAAGGATGCGATCCCCAATTTTATATCCAGCCATAAATTCATCGATTACAGTTTCCTGCGTGTAAATAGGATCTACTATTTTCGCTATTGCATTGTGAAAAGCAGGATTAAAAGGAGCATCTTTCCCAGGAAGTCTTTCAATTCCATGTTTTTTAACGGTGTCTTGGAAAACCTTAGAAACAAGCTGAACACCTTCAACAATTCCTGCAACTTTTATACCTTCTTCAGTTTCAAAGTTTATATGGGATTGTTCAATGGCAGACATTGCCTTATCAAAGGCATCAATGACAGGAAGAAGATCTTTTGCAAACTCTTGAATAGAATAAATTCGAGAATCTTGTTTTTCTTTTTCCATTCTTTTGCGAGTATTTTCAAAGTCAGCAGCTATTCTTAACATACGATCATGAGTTTCAGCCAATTTTGCTTGGGTTGTTGCACATTCAGCCTCTAACGCTGCAATTTTTGCAGCTTCTTCACTTAGAACATGAGAAGCGCCGTTTACATTATTTTCATTATTTGCTGAATTATCTTTTTTATCAGAAGAGGACTCGCTTGTTGGCTCTTCCGCAGAAAATTTAACTTTATTGTTCAAAATCATATTTATAACCCTCTCGTTTCATTTCGATCAGAATCTTGATCTCTAAGAGTTTAAACACCGAAAGGCACTGGTCAACAATAAAAATTTTGAATATGTGCATTTGGTACTTGAAAAGTCTTCTCCTCTTTATAAGAATGACCTGCGTTTAAGCTAATTTTCAGGAAAGGCGTAACTACATCATGCTTGATCCCAAATTTATCCGAGATAATTTAGAAGCTATTGCAATTGCTGCAAAAAATAAAAAATTCGATTTTAATCCAACCCTTTTTACAGAACTTTACGAAAAACGTTCTAAATGTATCAAGGAAACGGAAGAATTAAGAAATAAACGAAACGAAGGATCCGATGCCGTAAAAAAGGCAAAAAGCAAAGAAGATCGTGAACATCTCGTTTCTCAAATGAGAAAAATGGGCCCCTTACTTGAAGAAGCAGAAAAACATCTTCGTGAAGTGGAGTCTGAGTTTGATAAACTTTTGTTGACCATTCCAAGCATTCCATCCGAAGATACCCCCGTTGGAGCATCTAATCTCGATAATGTAGAAATTAGAAAAGTAGGAGAAGTTCCTAACTTTTCTTTTAGTCCTAAAGATCATATTGAATTATCTAAAAAACTTGGAATCATTGATTTTGAAAGAGGGACTACAATTGCGGGAAGCCGTAGTTATTTTCTTTTAGGCGCAGGAGCTGAACTTGAGAGAGCAGTACATTCCTTAGCATTAGATCTCTTAAAATCTCGCGGTTATAAGCAATTTACAGTTCCCGTTCTTGTAAGAACAAGTGCTATGGAAGGGACTGGGTATCTACCTGGCGGAGCGGATCAAGCTTATTATGTAGAAAAAGATGATATGTGGTTAGTTGGGACATCGGAAGTCCCACTTGCAAGCTACCATCAAAATGAGATTTTAGAGACTTCACAATTGCCAGTAAAAATGTGTGCTTGGTCTACATGTTTTCGCAGAGAAGCGGGAGCCGCAGGAAAAGATACAAAAGGTCTCTATAGAGTTCATCAGTTTCAAAAAATTGAACAGGTTGTTATTTGCGAACCTAATATTGAAAAAAGTGATAAACTTCATGCCGAATTATTAAAAAATGCAGAAGATTTATTAAAATTATTAGAATTACCCTATCGAGTTGTTCAAGTCTGCACTGGAGATCTTGGACAAGGTCAAGTTAAAAAGAACGATATTGAAACTTGGATGCCAAGTCGAAATAATTATGGTGAAACACACAGTTGTTCTAGTTTTTATGATTATCAAGCAAGAAGATTAAAAATAAGAACTCGAGATGAAAACGGTAAAAATCAATTTTGTTTTACTTTAAACAATACTGCTGTTGCAACTCCAAGAGTATTAATACCATTAATTGAAAATCACCAAACTACAGATGGCCGAATTCGTATTCCAAAAGCTTTGCAAAAATATATGGGTGGTGCAGAATATATCGAATAAGAAAACATATGGAGTATTAAAATGATAGCATGTATTTGGGATTATTTTGGAAAAGATTCAAAAGGAACAGCTGAACATTTTGAAAAACATTTAAAAGAATTTATTAAAGTTAAAAACATTCAAAATATTGTAACTGGCACTCAAGCAAATAAAGAGGTTCAATCTTTTGTCTGGTGTGCTGGAAACAAAGATGATCTTTTATTAATTATTGAACTATTAAAGCCTAAACATTACCTAAACAAAGAAAATTTTAACGAATTTGGAATTCATATTTAAACTTATAAAGCCAAAGTTTTGGCTCATTTTATTATTATCTTGGAATTTTTAAATTTAAAATATTAAAATAAATATATTTCTATATTTAAAAATTTTGGAGAAAATAATGTCTATAAAGTTTTTTATTAAAAATATTTTATTTATAGCAATTTTATTAATTCCTATTAACTCCTATGCTGGTAAAAAAGATATTGTCATTGTTGAAAGCTATAGTAAATCTTACAAGTGGGATGCGGATTATTGTAAAGTTTTAAAAGATAAATTTGGAAAAAAATATAATTTAACCTTTTTTGAAATGGATACAAAAAGAATACCCAAAACAGAACATGAAAAAATGGGAAATAAAGCCTGGGAACTTATTCAAAAAATCAAGCCAATTTTAACAATAGTCGGAGATGATGCGGCTTTAAAATTTGTAGGGCCTAGACTTGAAGAAAATAAAATAAGAACAGTTTATTTAGGTATAAACAATAATCCAAGAGTTTATTTTGATAAACAACCAAAATATATCACAGGTATTTTAGAGCGTCCTTTAATGAGAAGATCTGCTATTTTTATAAAGGATATTATTCCCAATACCAAAAAGATTTTAATTTTATTTGATAGTGATAGAACTTCTGAAATTGTTCATAAAGACTTTTTTTATGGGAAACCTTCGATTACTTTTTCAGGAATTACATATGATATGTATTTAAATAAGACTTTTGATGAATGGCAAAAACGAATATTAGAAGCACCTGGTCAATATGATGCTATTATAACAGGACTTCATTCTACTTTAGCAGATGAAAATCATAAAAATGTTGAATCTGAGAAAGTAATGAATTGGAGCGCCCAAAATACTAAAATTCCACTTTTTGCGTTTTGGGACTTTACAGTAGGAAAAAACAAGGCAATGGGCGGACTTGTTTTGACTGGAGCAAGTCAAGGTAAATCGGCTTCTGATTTAGCTGAAAAACTTTTAAATAATCCAAATTTGCTACCAGGCTCATTATTTCCAATTTATTTGCAAGAAGGAAAGTTTATTTTTAGCAAATATGAACTAAACCGCTTTAAACTAAAACTTCCAAATGAAATAAAAGATAAAGCTATATTTCTTGATTAATTAAATGTTAAAGAATATCAAAAATAAAAAATAATAAAATTTGACTTAAATTAGCTCGTGTACTTAATCTGAATTATGGCCCTTATGTATTTTGCTCAACCCGAATGCAAGTTTATTTTAAGAAAGATATAGTGTATAGATAACAAATAAGATATATTCAAAAGAGTTTAGATAATGGTATTCGATAAATTAATTCACTATTATTAGAGTCAATTTTTTGAATTATAATTTTTACTAAATAGTAAAACTATTTAGTAAAATAAATTTATAAAACTTGGATGTACTTAGTAAATAATTAAATTGAGGTTATGATATAATATGAATAATATCAAATATGTATTTTTTTCTTTAATATTTTTTTCTTTAAATGCTTCAGCAATTGATAAAATAAAGATTGCTTATTATGATAAATTTCATCCTTTTTCTTTTTATAACAATGAAAATTTAAAAGGTATTTTTGTTGATACAATGAAAATTTTATTTAAAGACTCTAAGGATATTAGCATATATTCAGAAGGTTTTCCATGGGAACGAGCTCAAGAACTGGTAAGAAAAGATGAGTTTGATGCCCTTGTTACACTTTCAAACCCAGAGAGAGAAAAATATTTATATCATACTTCTAATCCTGTTTTTGAAGATAAACTTGTTTTAGTTTATCTATCAACAAATCCAAAAGAAAAATTTATAAAAAATATAAAAGAAAAAAATGATGTTAAACAATTTATGATTAACGATTACATAGGTAATGGTCTAGCTAAATTTATTTACTCTGAAAATGATAAATTTAAGATAGATTATTCTGGAAATTTAGAGACATGTTTTTTAAAGTTAGTTAATGATAGAGGGGATATCATTATTACAAACAAAACAAATGCAAATATTTACCAATCACAGTTAAAAGGAAAGAATTTAAAATATATTGAACCATTATTTTTAAAGAATGATTTAAAATACTATTTTTTTCTTAGAAAAAGCTATCTAAATGCTGAAAAAATAATAAATTTTATAGATAAAAAACTTGCGCAGGATGATACAAAAACCATACAAAAGACTATTTATAATAATTATATTTATAAAGAAAAAATACAAATAGAAAGTTTTAATAAATAAATTTTATTGGAAGAATTGACAGATTGTTTACCTGAGCTAAAAACAGATGAAAAAGAAGCACTCTCCGCTGGAAACTCTCCATGAAGAGCATGTTCGTAACTTCCAAAAGACTGCTTCCAAAAAATCCTTATTTTACTTAAAAAGTAAATTTTAAAATCTTTTATTATTGTTCCTAGCCTTGAGCATATTTGATCTGTTATCATCACTCTTAACATGTTTGATAAACCAACTTTTGCAGGAAACTTATCAAAGATCAACTCTTTCTTTAATATTTGAGAACACACCCTAATATGAGTAATTATGAAAAAATTTTCTTCCATTATTCTAGCAATTTAAAGTGATTCCTTTTGGTGGACAATATGCTATGAACTTAGGCGTTCATATAGAAGGGTTGTCCAATGTTAAAGAAGAAATCAGTTAAAAGTCAATATTCTCTTGAGTTTAAAAATCAAGTTCTA
>NZ_JBIPMD010000192.1:0-6528 GCF_044369315.1 Silvanigrella sp. | reverse complement strand
AGTCATAGAATATATAGAGGTGTTTTATAATCGAATTCGTGCTCATTCTGCCCTTGATTATCATGCACCTTTAGAATATGAAGAAAATTATGAAATTTAATAGTCCACTTTTCGGGGATCATACCAGTTGAAATATTTTATTTTACAATAAATATGTTAATTTAAAGTATGAATACATATTTTTTAGTTAACAAAATTTTTGAAATAAACTTAATGTAAATTTCGATAATCAACTCCTAATTTAACCCTTTGTTTTAATTCAGTTTTAATGTTTTTATAAATTCTAAAAGCGATTTCTTTGTCGTCGAAACATTCTTGACTTAAAGTCTGATCTTCAAATAAGCACTCGCATTTAAAATAATCATAAAAATAATTAAGTTGAAAAGTAGTTAAATTTTTTATTGAAAATATTGGATCAGAATATAATTTATTCAATAAGTATTCCACTCATTTCTCCTTTGTAATGAATATCTGTGTTGTTTATAAAATAATTATAACAAATGATTATGATAAACGAAATATTAAATTCAGTAATAAAAACACATGTTATTGGGTGTGTTTTTATCCTCTTCATAAATAGATTAAATGGTAGGTAAATACTTTTCAAGAAAAGTGATTATAAAAACTATCTTTCAAGACAAATTTGTCTTCAGATATTAAGGGCTAGTTTTCAAAAATATTATTTTAATTTAATTATTATAAATTTTTAGATTTAAGTAGGTGATGAAAAATTATAAAACCAATATTTCTTTAATAATTTTTATAGACAGATCTTCAATTACATGTTCAAAAGATTGCTCACCAGAAACAACTTGATCTGCTTTTGATTTTCCAGGTTCAACATAAATATTATGCATCGGACTTACTGTTGAATTAAATTGATTATGAACGGACTCGGGTGTTCTGCCTCTTTCACGAACATCACGTTTTAATCTTCTCTCAAATCTAACTTTCTCAGAAGCATCAATGAAAACTTTGTGATTAATTCTTTTTTCTGTATCATTGTCAGAAAAGAGAAGCACACCTTCTAAAATGACAATTGGCTTTGGAGTAGCAAATTGATTTCCGATCATGCGGCTATGTTTTGAAAAGTCATAAAGAGGAAGTGTCACATTTTTCCCAAGAGACAATTCGTCAAGATGGGATACTAGCAAGGGAAACTCTATAATGTCAGGATGATCAAAATTTATTTTTTCCCTTTGATCAAAAGATAAATGGCTTAAGTCTTTGTAATAGGCGTCTTGACTAATATGCAGAACAAGCTCAGATCCAAGATATTTTACAAGCTGTTTGCAAAACGTCGTTTTACCACTTCCTGATCCACCGCAAACACCAATTACATAAGGTTGTCTATAGCCTCTATCTCCATTGCTAATGATTCCTTTGGCTTCTCGGACTTTATAGTCTAAAGAGTGCAGTTTATAAGCGTGTTTGTGCCACATTTTTTGACATCCTATTTAGGCGAGACTTATTCAAAACAGCAATCAATTAGCTTTTATTATCATTCATTGCAAGTCTCCTTTTCAAAATGTTGCAAAAATAATTGCAGTAACTACACTAGCCCCTTGTAATCTGCTTTTGCGTTTTTAATACAGGGAATTTTAATTTATGATAAAAACATTTTATCCTTCAACAAAATTCTTCCCCACATTTTATGCAAGTGATGAATTAAACTCAGGTTCTCATGTTTTGGGAGGAATTTCGTTTTCTAAGATTCCAAGAGTTCTCATCGCAAAGTGTGGTTTAGATGGCCACGATAGAGGAGCAAAATATATTGCCAAGGCTCTTCGAGATGCAGGTATGGAAGTTATTTATACTGGTGTTCGGCAATCGACAGAAGATGTAGCACAGACAGCTATACAGGAGGATGTTGATATTGTTGGATTATCATTATTGTCTGGAGCTCATAATACTCTATTTCCTAAACTTATAGAGGCTCTAAAAAGTAAGGGAGGTGGCGACATTCCTGTTTTTGGAGGTGGAGTAATCCCAAATTCAGATATTCCTTATTTAAAATCCCTTGGGGTTAGAGCCATATTCACTCCGGGAACAACCGTTCAAGATGTCATTATAGAAATTAAAAAAATACTTGAAGGATAAATAAAATGACAATTAGCACTGAAAAAGCAATTCATAAACTTAAGGAAGAGCGTTGGAAAGCATTTGAAGGTGGAGGTCAAAAAAGAGTCGACTCTCATCACGAAAAAGGGAAAATGACGGCTCGAGAGCGTATTCAAGAATTATTAGATCCGAATTCATTTGTAGAACTAGATACTTTTGTTACTCACAATTGCAATCAATTTGGAATGGAAAAACAAAAGTTTTTAGGAGATGGCGTCATTACAGGTTACGGATGTATTGCTGGGAGGACGGTTTATATTTTTGCTCAAGATTTCACTATTTTTGGGGGATCTTTAGGAGAAATGCATGCCAAAAAAATCTGTAAAGTGATGGATCTTGCTATTCAAAATGGGACGCCAATAATTGGATTAAATGATAGTGGTGGGGCACGAATTCAAGAAGGAGTTTCGAGTCTTGGTGGTTATGCAGATATTTTTTATCGTAACACTTTAGCTAGTGGTGTGATTCCTCAAATAAGTGCAATTTTAGGGCCCTGTGCTGGTGGTGCTGTATATTCTCCCGCAATCACAGATTTTATCATTATGACCCAAAGCACTTCCCATATGTTTATTACGGGACCCGATGTGATTAAAACAGTAACAGGAGAAGATGTCGATTTTGAATCTTTGGGTGGTGCAGATACCCACCATGTGAAAAGTGGCGTTGCCGATGCCTCTTGTGCGGATGAATACGAAACCATTTCATTTCTTAAAAAACTACTTTCTTACATTCCACAAAATAATTTAGAGACCCCACCTTCGTTACCTTGTACAGATTCTGCAGATAGAGCAGATATCGAATTAAATTCGATTATTCCAGATAATCCAAATCAACCATACAATATGCGTGAAATTATTAAACGTGTATGCGACTTGGAATCTTTTTTAGAGTTACAACCTAATTATGCAAAAAATATGATTATAGGGTTTGCTAGACTTAATGGAAGTTCTGTTGGTATTGTAGCAAATGATCCTATGAATTTAGCGGGTGTTTTAGACATAAATGCAAGTATTAAAGCAGCGCGGTTTGTTCGTTTTTGTGATGCCTTTAATATTCCTTTAATTGTTTTTACAGATGTTCCAGGATTTTTACCAGGAACAGAACAAGAGTGGCGTGGAATTATTAAACATGGTGCAAAGTTACTTTATGCATTTTGTGAAGCAACAGTTCCTCGATTTACCGTAATCACACGTAAAGCATATGGTGGTGCTTATGACGTAATGAACTCAAAACATATTGGTGCAGATTACAATATTGCTTGGCCAAGTGCCGAAATTGCAGTGATGGGTCCAGAAGGTGCTTGTAATATTATTTTCAAAAATGAAATAGCAAATGCTCCTAATCCTGAAAATAAAAGAAAAGAATTAATTCAAAATTATAGGGACACATTTGCAAATCCTTACGTAACAGCACAAAAAGGATTTATTGATGATGTCATTGAACCAAAATTAACTCGTAAGCTATTAATAACTGCTTTAATAGTAAATAAAAATAAAAGAAAATCTTTACCAAAAAGGAAACATGGTAACATTCCGCTATAAAAAATAATTAAATTCAATTTCTTTTTTGCGATGGGATAATCCTAATGATACAAGATCAATTCTTACCTCTTATTCATAAGCCTTTTAAAAAAGTATTAATTGCAAATCGTGGCGAAATTGGTGTTCGCATCATTCGAGCTTGCCGTGACCTTGGTCTTTCTCCTTTAGCAGTCTATTCAACAGCAGATCTTCATTCTAGGCATGTTGCTATGGCGGACGCAGCCTTATGCATTGGGGGTGGACCTAGTAATGAAAGTTATTTAAACATTGGAAATATAATGAAGGCGGCAAAAGAGCTTGGCGCAGAAGCTATTCATCCTGGATTTGGTTTTTTATCTGAAAGTGCTGAGTTTGCCAACGAAGTATTAAAAGCTGGCATTGTTTGGGTAGGGCCTTCTCCAAATGCCATTCACTCCATGGGTGATAAAACATTGGCAAAGCGTAAAGTAACAGAAGCGGGTGTCCCTTGTAGTCCTGGTAAAAATGAACCCTTAAAAGATTTAAAAGATCTTCAAGATATTGTTCATCAAGTAGGGTATCCCATGATTTTAAAGGCGGCTGCAGGTGGTGGTGGTAGAGGAATGCGTGTAGTTCGGGCGGACTCCGAACTTGCTAATGCATTTGAGTCTTGTCAAAGAGAAGCATTAAGTTACTTTGGCAATCCAGATGTTTTTTGTGAAAAATATATTGAACATCCAAGACATGTAGAATTTCAAATTATGGCTGATTCTCATGGAAATACGGTTCATTTATTTGAACGTGATTGCACAATACAAAGAAGACATCAAAAATTAATTGAAGAAGCTCCTTCTAGTTACATAAGTGAAGAAACACGTCATAAAATGGGAGAAATTGCAGTAAGAGCAGCGCAAAGTGTTGGTTATGTAAATGCAGGCACTGTTGAATTTATTTTAGAATCCCCAACTAAATTTTATTTTATGGAAATGAATACTCGCATTCAGGTAGAGCATCCTGTTACGGAAGTGATTACAGGGGTCGATTTATTACAAACACAGCTAAAAGTAGCAATGGGCGAAAAATTAACATTTACTCAAAAAGATTTACCCATTCGAGGTTGGGCTTTTGAAGCTCGAATTAATTCTGAAGATCCTTATAATGGTTTTAGACCAGATCCTGGCGTAATTAAAGAATTAGAATTTCCTTCTGGTCCTGGAATTCGAGTAGATTCACATATTTATTCTAAATATAAAATTCCTGAGTTTTATGATTCGATGATTGCAAAATTAATTGTCCATGGAACTTCTAGAAATGATGCTTTAAATAAAATGGCGAGAGCTTTAAGTGAATTTTATATAGAAGGAATACAGACAACAATCCCTTTTCATCAAGCATTAATCGAATTTCCTGCTTTTCGTGAAGGTAAATATACCACTCGTTTTATTGAAGAAAATGAGCATTTATTAGAAGACTCCGAAAAAACAAGAAAAGATTTAACGGAACAAGAAGCTATAGTCGTTGCTATTAAAATCATGGAAAAAAAATCAAAATTAGAAGCGACATCTACCGCTGAATTTCAGCAACCTGAATCTTGGGCAAGAGCTTATCGTTTGGAAAGCACAAAAAGATAAGCAAAAGGAGTTTGTTAAATGAAGATAAATGTTCAAAAAAACAAGGATTCCAAAAATTATCAAATAGAAATTCCCTCGACAGTAGATTTAAATCATCTTTCTAAGGGAGAACTATTTCCTGTTTATTTAATAGATCAAAAAAATATTGTAAAAGAAGTAAAAGCTTGTTTACTTGCAGATGGCAGAAGTTTTTTAATTGAAAATAAAATTGTACGATTTAACGAAACATTTATTAGTAAAAAAAATGAGATTTATCGTATTGGAATTGGGAACAATGGTCTTGTTTCTCAAAATCAAGTCACTGCAAACATTGTGCGGCCTGTAAAACCAAGGCAATCCGCTGCGAATTTAGGTGGCGGTGATATTAAGTCTCCTATGACGGGTAAAATTATTTCTATTTTAGTAAAAAACAATACAAAAATTAAAGAAGGTGACACTTTAATTATTATTGAAGCAATGAAAATGGAAAATAGAATTGTTGCTGAATGTGACGGGCTAGTTACGAATGTAAAAATTAATCCTGGAGTGAGTGTTGCTGCTGGAGACTTATTATTTAGTATTACCCCTGAAGTACAAGGTTAAAATAATGAAGATAAAGCAGTCCATAGATCTTGAATCACTTGTAAATTATCTCTCTGGAAAAACTTGTTTAGAAAATGTAGACCTATGGCATTCAAGAATGAGAGCACTAAGTAAGGCAATTAGTTTTGTAGAGAATGACCCAATGCTCGCTCCAAAATTATTATCTCATCCTGGAATTCGTACCGATGATAACGTAACAAAAACAAGAGTTATTGGAATTACAGGATTGCCGGGTGCAGGAAAGTCTACCTTAACAAATTTATTTATTAAAGAATTAAGGGAACAAGGAAAAACGGTTGCCGTATTTGCAGTAGATCCTTCTTCTACATTATCTGGTGGTGCTATTTTAGGGGATCGTATTCGAATGCAAGATCACTTTCGTGATCCCATGGTTTATATTCGCTCAATGGGATCACGAGGTGCTTTGGGAGGTGTGGCTAGAGCAACACGAAGCGCCATTCGTTTAGCTACTGTTTTAGATTTCGATTATATTTTAGTGGAAACCGTTGGAATAGGTCAAAGTGAAAGTGAAATTACAAATATTGCAGATTCCACTATTCTCGTTTTATTGCCAAATAGCGGCGATGAAATACAATTAATGAAAGCGGGAATTTTACAACTAGCAACAATATATGTCATTAATAAATGTGATTTAGCAGATCCTTCGCGCATGATTCAAGAAATCAAAGAAAATA
>NZ_JBIPMD010000035.1:0-20645 GCF_044369315.1 Silvanigrella sp. | reverse complement strand
TTGCATAGTTTTCCATTTTTATAATAGAGCTTAAAACCCATTTCATATTTTTAAAGCTTTCAACATCATTTGTTAAAGCAATTTTTCCTAAATCAGGGAGATTTGCAATAAAAATATTTTGAGCGCCATTCTCTTTTAAAATTTGAATTCCTTTCATGAGATCACCAGAAAGGTTCCAGAGTGATTTAAATGTTTGCACTGGTTTTTTAAAATCCATTGTAAATATATTATTTGCACCTGCCCAAACAACAAATAGAGTATCTTTCCCTTCTATTTTTTTTCCATTTTGATTTTTAATAAATTGATCGATTTGAGTTAATACATCTACAGCGGCGGGATAACGTGGGTTGTTTCCCGAAGTCAATGCACCAATATAGGCAAAATCCATTAAATTTGTTTTTAAGGAACGAGAAAGATATTCAATCCAGACCATCCCATTGCTTGCTCGTCCTTCAAAGTAAGGAGGTAAGGGCATAGGTTTATCCGATGTTTTAGAAGCCTTTAAATAATTTCCATTATCAGACAAGCTGTCGCCAAAGACGACAATATTTTTAAAACCTGCATTTGCTTCAGAGGCTTTTAAAGGAGAAAAAGCAAATAAGGAAACAGAAATAAAAATTGCTTTAAAAGGAAAAGGCATATTCACTCCACAAAAAAATATTTATTTGTATTAAAATATCATTTAATTGTTTTGAGTGCTTCTTCTCTTAGGTTTTTTCTTAAAATTTTTCCGATTGGAGTTTTAGGGAGCTCATTTCTAAATTCTATGAGTTTTGGAACTTTATAATGAGTCATGAATTTATGGCAATGTTCAATTATTTTTTCAGCTGTCAATGTTTGATCTTTTCTGACAATGTAGGCTTTCACCGCTTCGCTTGTTTTATCGCTTGGAATTCCAATGACCGCAACTTCTCCCACACCAGCAAGTTTTGCAATACAGTCTTCTACTTCATTTGGATAAACATTAAAACCACTTACTAAAATCATATCTTTTTTACGATCCACAATTTTAATATAGCCATCAGGATCCATGACTCCAATGTCCCCAGTAAGAAGCCAATCTTCTTTTAAACATTTAGAAGTTTCTTCAGGTCGTTGCCAATAACCTTTCATGACCTGAGGGCCTCTTACGGCAATTTCACCTGTTTCACCTAAAGCAACAGGGATTCCCTCTTCGTTTAACATAACAACTTCCGTGCTAGGAACAGGAACTCCCACGGTATCAAATTTGATAACACCATTAATTGGATTAAAAGTAACAACAGGAGAAGCTTCTGTTAAACCAAATCCTTCCACCACTTTTGTTTTTGTTACGCTGTCCCATCTTTCAGAAACTGCTTTATGAAGCGCAGCTCCTCCAGCAATAGATGCTTTTAAATATTTTGGTGGGTTTTCTGAAAACCATTTTTCATTTAATAATCCATTAAACAATGTATTTACACCAGAAATCCAGGTGATATTTTTTATTTCAAATGCTTTTTTTATGTTTGTAAGTGGTCTTGGGTTAGGAATAAGAACACTTTCTCCACCGCAATAATAAAAAGTCAGTAAGTTCACAGTAAAGGCAAATATATGATATAAAGGAAGCACAGATAAAAGCTGTTCATTACCAGGCACTATTTTAGCTTTGCCCATTTCAACTATTTGATACATATTTGCCATTAAGTTTCTGTGTGTCAGCATCGCTCCTTTGCTAACACCAGTTGTCCCTCCAGTATATTGCAGTGCTGCTAAATCATCTAAAGTAACAGAGTTCCAATATTTATAAGGATTTAATTTCTTAGAGCCTTGAAGGCTTAGTCCTAAATTAACAGCATTTGTAAATGAGGTAGAATAAACTTCACAATTTGGCACTTGTTTTTTTACATACTTTAAAACTGTTTTAACAATAGTCTTTTTTATAAATGGAAAAAAATCGGCGACGCTAACTAATAAAATAGTTTCAAGATTTGTGTTAGGAACAACTTCTTTTAATTTGTCTGCAAACATATCAATAATAATGAGTGCTTTTGCACCACTATCTTTAAATTGATGTTGCATTTCATAAGCGGTATATAAAGGATTTGCATTAACAACCACAGCGCCCGCTTTAAAAATTCCAAATACAGCAATGGTATAAGATAAACAATTTGGCATTTGAATGGCGACTCTATCGCCAGTGGATATTTTTAATTCTTCTCTTAAATAAATAGCAAAAGCATCGGAATAAATTTCAACATCACTAAAGCTGAGTTTGCCTTCCATGCCATTTGGTAAGATCATGCTGCATGCGATTTTATCTTTCCATTTAACTGATGATTTTGTTACCATATCAGCTAAGTTTAAAAATTCGAAATTTGCAAGCTCTAGGTTTGTTCCTGCTCCATAGTGCGACTGCCAGGGACGTTCTTTGCATTCTATCTTACGATCCACCATTTCAGCTCTCCTCTATTCAACTTTAGGCGGATTGTATAGAAACATGTAGAAACGTCAATTTCAATGTTCAAATATTATATCTTTTCCTATTTTTGATTTAGAAAAAATTGTTTATTTATGAAGTAGATTTTTAAAATATTATAATTATTAAATTTGTGATATTTAAAATTTTTTTCAAAACAAAACTTTTTTTCCTATTTCGAAGCTTTTATTATTTGATATTTTGTAGCAAGGATAATGTTACCTAAATTGAATAATTTTTTGACAAGAAAGTCTTATTTTGCCTCTAAAGTTTTCTAAAATAAAGTTACTCTAAATCAAACCTTTTAATAGGAGTGTCATCATGAGCGTTAATAATGTAAAAAACTCCCCAAATGTGGTGAATCCTAACACGATTCAAACATCAGATACCGGAAAAACAGAAAAAGCATCTCCCAAAAATGCGGCTGCAGCCTATGCAAAAGCGGGGAATCCTCCTTCTGTAAAAGAAGCGGCAAATGTTCAAATTTCTCAGCGTGCAAAAGAAATGAGCATGGCTAAGAAAGTAGCTGAAGAAACACCCGATGTTCGTGAAGATAAAATAGCACAGTTTAGAGATTTAATTGATAAAGGCGAATACAAAGCAGATTCTGAAAAAATAGCAAATGCAATTGTTCAAGAAGCAATGAGAGATGAAATCGCACGCGATCCAGGTATTGTTTTAAGATAATTTAAATTGCAAAGTGATAAGAAAAAATGGAAGAGCTATTAAATTTAATTATACAATTTAATGATATTTTAAGAAAACAAATTCAATCTTATTTAGAATTTTTACCTATTTTAGATGAAGAAGAAATTGCTATTTCAAATTATGATTTAGCATCTTTAGAAAGAATGGTAATCATAAAAGATCAGCATTCCCGTATAGCTCAATCTTTAGAAGAAAGAAGAGTCATCGTGCTGAAAAAAATTTGTTACATGATGGCTTTTGATCCCAGAGGACAAAATCTTTCTTTAAAATTATTTAAATTTACTTTTTCAACCTATATAAAAAATATAAAAACGTTGGTTGGTGAAGTCATATATAATAAATTACTTGAACAAGAAACTATATTTAATGAAATTTCAACTGAATTTGAAAAATCATTTGAAGTTGTTTATCCAAGAATATATAGAAATCAAGCTATTTTAAAGAAACTAATGAAAAATGTTTCTTTATCTATAAGTTTATTTCAATCCGAAGCAGAAGTTGGAATGAACTATGATTCCCTCGGTAAAGCTCAATCATTAACAAATAAAAATAATGGGCTCTCTTCTATGCGCGTAAAAGCGTAAAGGTAAAAAATGGTTGCTACTTTAAACCACATACTAAATATGGGAAGCGAGTCCTTACAAAACTCTAGAGTTGGGGTTGACGTAACAGGACACAATATTTCGAATGCACAAACTCCAGGATATAGCCGCCAACAAGTTAACTTAGAAACAAAATGGCCCATTCAATATGGAATGCAAATATTTGGTGATGGGTCTCGTATTCAAAATATTAGACGTTCTCATGATAAATTTATTGAAGGACAATTAAGAAGAGAAGTTCAAGTACAAAGCAGAACAGAAACATTATCAGAAGGATTAAAAAAGCTTGAAAGTTTTTTTAATCCAGATTTAACTTCTACCATTCGGGATCGTTTTACAAGTTTTACAAATTCTATTCGGGAGCTTTCTAATTATCCTGAAGAGCCTTCTGTTCGCATTAATATGATAGAAAGTGGAAAAGGATTATGCCAATCTTTTAATTCAACCCATGCCAATATTGTGCAAGTGCAAACAGATGCGAATGAAGAAATTAGACAAAATATCAATCTTGTAAATCAAAAAATTGCAGAAGTAGCAAAATTAAATGGGCAAATTCGAGAAATGGGTGCGGGCAATTTATCTGACGTAAATGACTTAGAGGACAGACGCGATAAATTAATTAAAGAAATTGGAAATATTGTAGATATCAATGTTTATAAAGACAATAATGATCAATATACAGTTCGTGGACCTGCGGAATGTTTGTTAGTTGAAGGAAATTTAGCATCGCGTTTTATGATGGAAGATACTTATACTGTAAATCATATGCCAAATGTTGTTGTTTCTGAATTTAATAAAGAACGTTACTTTGATATGACTCATAATATTAAAACAAGTAAAATGGGTGCTTTATTACAAATTCGAGATAAATATGCCCAAGGATTAAGAGATGAAGTCAATACACTTGCCAAGGGCTTTGCCGAATCATTTAATGAAATACATGTTAAAGGTTACGGAATTAATGACATGCGAGATATTAATGGTAGAGATTTTTTTGAAGGATTAGACGGTCCTGGGGAACCTGCGCAAGACATCGAAGTTTCCTTAGGAATTGTTTATAATCCAAATGCAATTGGTGCTGCAATGTCTACTACTTCACCTGGAGATAACGTTGTTTCAAATAAGCTTGTTAAGTTATTTTATGAGCCTTTATATGATGACAACACAACAACAGTAACTGGTGTTTACGATAAAATGATAAGTAAACTTGGAATTGCGGCGTTAAAAACAAAAGAAGATGCAACAGCTTCGCAAATTATTTATGATCGTTTAAAAGCTCAAAGAGAAAGTGTTGCAGGTGTTTCTTTAGATGATGAAGCTGCCAATTTATTAAAATATCAACATTTATTTACTGCAAGTTCGAAAGTTATCACAACAGCAGATGAAATGTATAAAACTGTGTTGGATTTAAAACGTTAATTATGAGGTGATATTATGGCAATAAATCCTCGTATCTCAGAGCAATATAGATATGGAACAACTCTTGATCGTATTGGTAATGTAAAAAATATAGCGGATGATGTAAATGATACCGCAATTTCTGGAAGAAAATTAAAAAGAATTAGTGACGATCCTGTTGCTACAATTCGAGTATTACGTAATAGAACACGTATCACAAATCTAGATCAATATCGGAAATCTTTAGATTTTGGTAGAGGATTTTTGGCAAAGACAGAAGATGCTTTAACCTCAATTTATGATTCTTTAATAAGAGCAAAAGAACTTTCTATTCAACAATCAAATAATATTTATGATGAACCTTCACGTAAAGCAGTAGCAGAAGAAGTTCGACAAATTTTAAATCATGTTATTATATTAGGTAACACAACTTATAGTGATAAATATGTTTTTGGAGGATTTCAAACAACACAACCTCCTGTTTCTCCAGATGGACATTACTTGGGTGATGATGGTTATATTTTCGTTCAGGTAGATGAAGATAGTTTTCGTCCAATCAATGTAAATGGAAGAACCGTTTTTGATGTACCAGGAGGATTAGAAGGAAAAAGACCTCCTTTAGTAAACATTCTAGAAAACATGTATGACTCTTTATTTGCTTGGGATCGAGATAAATTGCATCAGTCCATGGTCGATCTTGATGCCGCTATGAACTCTGTTGTTACGGCAACTGCATCTCTTGGTGCGCGAAGAGTTGCCTTAGAAGATGTTTCAGAAAGACTCGATCGCGGCGAGTCTCAGCTGCATAACGATAATAATAATTTAGAAGGAGCAGATATGGTAAAATCTGCTTTGGATTTAAAAAGAGCGGAAAATGCTTTAAATTTTACGTTACAAGCAAGCTCAAAAATGCTAACTCCTTCCTTACTTGAATTTCTAAAATAATCTTATATGCTCTCAAAATGTTATAATTCATTTTTTTAAATTTATAACTAAAATTCCTTTGAAAAATAAATGGAGTTCGAATGAAATTAGCTATTATTTCAGGCAGTCATAGAAAAAATTCTCAATCAGAAAAAATTTCTAAATATTTAATAAAAGAATTAAATTTAAAATTTTCAGTTTCAACTTATTCTTTATCCTTATCAGAAAATCCAATTCCTTTAATGGACGAAGACTTTTTCAATCCAGAAGACCCTAATTGGAAAAAAATTTGGCAACCAATTTCTAGTGAATTACAATCATGTGATGGCATTATTATTATTTCTCCGGAATGGCACGGTATGGTTCCAGCTGGGCTAAAAAATTTATTATTGTTAAGTTCTGTAAAAGAATTTGGACATAAACCTGGTTTAATTGTTTCTGTTTCTGCTGGTATAAGCGGATCATATCCTGTAAATGAATTGAGAACGAGCGGGTTTAAAAATTCTAGACTTTGTTATATCCCAGAACATTTAATTATTAGAGATTGTACTCATGTTTTAAACTTTGAGGCTCCAGAAAATCCTGCAGACGAAGCAATTCGCAGTAGAATATCATATGCATTAAATATATTATTAGAATATTCAAAAGCATTAAAGTTGGTACGTGAAAGTGATAAAATAGATCATAAAACGTTTCCAAATGGAATGTAAAAAATTATTTTTCTGGTTTTATTTTTAAATAAATTTTAACTTCATCACCAATAGTTGAACCGTGTTCTATTGAGAAATCTTTTCTGTTTATTATTGCTTCTGCATTAAAAATTTCCGATTGTTTTGCTGTATCTTCTTTTGTATTTGTTGCAGAAGACTTACAATCAAATGTTACCTTTTTTGTAATACCCTTGATTGTCAAATCTCCTTCCATTTTAAAGTTTTCTATGTTTCCTTTAATATTTGTACTTTTAAAAACCATAAGAGGATATTTTGATGTCTCAAAAAAATCTTTACTTCTTAAATGTTCATCGCGAGATTTATTTTCTGTATTAATAGAAGAAATATTCACATTTGCGTTTACTTGTGATTTTTCAAAATCAGTAGCCATTTTTATGGATCCAGAAAATTCTTCAAATTTGCCTTCAACGGTAAGAAGTCCAAAATTTTTAATTTTAAATTTTATTTCAGATTGAGTTTTGTCTAATTGATATTCTGTTTCTTTAATATTGTCAGAGTATGCTAAAGTAAATAAAAAAACACAAATGGACAAGATGATTATTTTTAAAACATGAAATATATTCATTGAGAAAATCCTTCTATTAGAAATACATTTAAAATTATAAAATTTTTTTTATTAAAAATCATGAAATCAATAAAAAAATCATTCTCTTTGTTATTTGACATTTTTTTTAAGTAAATTATTAAAAAGTCAATATGATATTGATAATCACTATCATATTAGTAATTGCAAATATATCAAGAGGTTATAATGAAAAAAGGAATTTTCATCGTTCTTGCTTCTCTTTTCATCGCAACGGCGAGTTACAGTGCGCCCTTCCCACTTTCTATCAAAGCTGAAAATGGTTCTGTAAAGTTAAACAAAAAACCAGAAAGAATTATTGTCCTCGAGTTTGGAATTTTAGATGAACTGAAATTATTAGGTGTAAAGCCTGTTGGAATTGGTAAAAGCGACAATACCGAAGGCCAAGATCCAGCGCACCTTCAAAATTTTATTAAAGACATTCCTGGTGTTGGAACAAGAGATGAGCCAAGCCTAGAAGCAATTGCAAAATTAAAACCAGATCTTATTATAGGAGACGCATCATTTGTAACAAATATTCTTCCTCAATTAAATAAAATTGCACCTACTGTTTTATTAAATGGAATTTTAGGCGATCCAAAGGAACAAATTAAAAATCTTAAAATCTTAGCAAAAATTACAGATACAGAAAAAAAAGTTCCTTCTATAATTAAGCATTATGAAACGATTCGAAATGATGCCATTGCTGTAGCTCAACAGTCTCCTAAAAAAACAATCTTAATGGGATTTGTTACGCCAAGTGGGATTTTTAGAGTATTAAGTGCAAATGCCATAGCAACACCTATATTAAAAGAGCTTAATAAAGAAAATTTAGTTAAAGAAACAAATGTGATGCATAGAATTGAAATGACGGTTGAGGGTGTATTAAGCAAAGACCCTGATCAAATTGCAATTCTTCTAACAGATGGAAACAAAGAACCTTTTGAAAAACTTTCAAAAAATCCACTATGGAATGATTTGCGTGCTGTTAAAGAAAATCAAGTTTATTTCTTAGATAGAAATATCTGGGCAAAAACTCATGGTATTGAAGCAATGGAAATTATGTACAAAGAAGCTAAAGAAACAGGATTTTTAGAGTCAAAGCCACAGAACCATAACATAAAAAATAATTAGTTTTAATCAGGAAAAAATATGAATAAAGTTGCAATTATTGGTTGTGGAAATGGGGGGGCAGGCTTTAGCTGGACATTTGTCCTTATTGGGACTTAATGTAAACTTATATGCTCATCCAAATCATTTAGGTGGATTTCAGGAAGTAAAAAAAAGAGGGGGTGTCGAGTGCTTTGGGACTGTCCATGGCTTTGGAAAAATCAATCTCGTTTCAAATGATCTTGCTGCCGTATTAAATCAAACAGACATTGTTTTTATTTGTTTGCCTGTAGTTGCTCATGAATCTATTTTTATAAACATGCTCCCTTTTAAAGGAAAATCATATTGTCATTAATTTATCAGGCCAATTTTCGGGTATTTATCAAAAAGAAATTTTAAATCGTTCCGGTTGGGAAAAAAATATTATCATTGCTGATGTTACTTCTTTTCCATATGCCTGCCGATCGGAAAGTCCTTCAAATGCAAACATTGTATCTGTGAAAACAAAAATGGGGATCGCCTCTTTTAATGAATCAATTGCTTTTGAAATAAATGACATTATTAAATCATTTTTTCCTAGTAAATTAGAAATTATGTCAAGTTTTATTGAGGCTGGACTTTATGATCCTTGTGGAATAACTCATCCTGCAAATGTGGTTTTTAATGCAGGGCGGATAGGAAATCAGCAAGAATTTTATTTCTACAAAGAGGGTATTACAAAAGAAACAGCTCAGTTTCTCGATGTATTAGACAATGAAAGAATTTTAATTGGACAAAAGCTAGGCTTAAATTTACCTCCCTTTTATGAGGTGATGAATAGTTACTACGATCTTTCATTTACAAGTATTTATGATTTTTACAAATTATCTCCTATTCATAATAAAAAAACATTTTGCCCAGATTCCATTTCACATCGTTACGTTTCTGAGGATGTTCCTTATTCTTTAGTTCCTTGGTATAGTCTGGGAGAACGATTAGGATATCAAGCAACATCTATGAAAAATATTATTGAAATCACATCTACAATGAACAAAACAAAATATTATGAAAAAGGACGTATCATTACGGATCTTCAATTGAAAGAATTTCATTCATGTGGATAGTTCTTGCTATTTTTAGTTCAATTATATTTGGAATAGCTAGCGTATTAATGAAATCAGCTACGATAAAAAAATGTCCAGATCAATATATTTTATTTGGACTTTATTTTTCAGGAAGTTTGTTTTTTTTATACCAATCTTTTTCTGTAATTGATTTTATTTATAGCTATCATGTATTTTTATGGTCCGTTTTAATTGCACTAGGATCATTTTTTGGCAATTGGTTTGTAATTAAAGCGTTAGAACTTGGGCCTGCAAGTTTAACCGCCCCTATGTTAAATTTAAATTTGCCCTTTATCATATTAATGTCAGTGTTTATTTATGGAGAAGAGTTAAATTTAATTAAGATTTTAATTATTTTAACGTTATTTATAGCAATTATAATTGTTAAAATTGACCCAAATGAAAACTTAGTTATAAAAAATAAAAATTGGTTTATATGTGTTATATTAGGGTCGACATTTTTATTTTTAAGAGAGGGTGGCTTAAAAATAACACAAGAATTAAATATAAATAATACCCAAATTTTACTCTACTCTTATTTTTTATGTTTGATTTTTTCAGGCGTAATTTTATTTAAAAAGGAAATAAAAAATTTAAATTTAAAAAGTGATACAAGTAACAAAATAGAATTTAAAAAATTATTATTGCAGATGAAAAAAGAAAATAACTTAAATGGAATTTATTATGGACTTATTACTGGAATATGCTCTGGATTAGGGCTTTATTTGTATTCAAAAGCATTATTAACAGGGCCAACCAGTTTGGTAGCTCTTATTTTTTCTGCACGAAGTTTGATTATTGTATTATTATCCTATTTTTTACATAAAGAAAGATTGTCTCTTTTTCAAAAGTTTTCAGTCTTTTTATTGTGTTTAGGATTATCTTTAGCAAGCTTTATATAATATGAAATATAAATTTTACCTTATCCTAATTTTATCTTTTGTATTTAGCGCTTTTTTGTTTTTTTATTCATTAACTGTAGGTCCTTTAAAAATATCATTTTATCATGTAATAGAAGGATTATTTTTTTCTTCTGATACCATTTATCATCGGATTATTTTTGAAACCCGTTTGCCAAGAACCATCACAGCTTTTCTAACAGGTTCTTTGCTTGCTTTATCTGGAATGATTTTACAATTTATCACTAAAAATCCTTTAGCCTGCCCAAGTTTATTAGGTATCAATCAGGGTGCTGGGTTTGGAATTGTGGTGATTCTTGCTCTGTTTCCTTTTTGTGCCATTCCTATTTATATGACTTTTTCTTTATTGGGCGGAGTATTAGCAGCATTTTTTATTTATATTATAACTTCATCTATTGGATATTCACCTATTCGATTGATTTTAGCAGGACAAGCCATTAATGCTTTATTTTATGCATTAACTCAGGCTATTCTTATTTTCTTGCCAACTCGATCTGGTGTTATTTTAATTAATATCAATGGTTCTTTATCAAGTTCCTCATGGGAACTTCTCAAATATCATTTTCCTGTTTTAATTCTTTGTTTATTTCTTATTTTGTTAAATTTAAAAAAAATACATATTTTAAGTTTAGGTGAGCAAGTTGCTTCCTCTTTAGGTTTAAATGTCAAAAAATTTATTTTATTTTTTCTTATTATTGTTGTAATGATGTGCTCTTTTTCTGTATCAATGATTGGACCTATTCTATTTTTTCCATTAATCGTAAATCATTTTTCAAAAATAATTGTGGGAGAAAACCCTTTTATATTGGCTCCCACTGTGATCATTTTTGGTGCAAATTTTATGTTAACTTCAGATGTCTTAATGAGACTATTATTTCACGATAAGGAAGTCGCAATTGGTCTATTTATATCTATTTTAGGAGCTCCTATATTGATATTTTCATCAAAGTTGAGAAAGAAAATAATAAATGTATAAATATTTAATGAATAAAAATTATATATTATTTTATATTTTATTGTTTTTATTGTTGCTTTGTTATTTTTCTTTAAAATTTGGAATTACAAATTATTCGTATATTCATCTTTATGACGCTATTTTTAAAAAAAATTTAGAGTTTGAAAACCAATTTATTATATATGATGTAAGATTACCTCGCATCATTGCTGGCGCTTTGTGTGGAGCTGCATTTGCTTTATCGGGAAGTTTACTACAAACTGTTTTTAGAAACCCAATGGCTGCTCCCGATATTTTAGGTATCAATTCGGCGTGCTCTTTTTGTATTTTATTATTTTCAACGTTTTTATATAAATTTATTCATATGTCTTTTTTAATATCTTCTTTTATAGGCGCATTATCTGGATTTTTAATTGCTATTTTTGCATCTATTGAAAATAAAAAAATTTATCATGCCAAATTGATTATTGTCGGTATTGCCATTGGTGTTTTATTTAAAGCTCTTTGCCAATTTTTAATTATGCAATCCGATGAAAAACAAAGTGCATTTTTTTCTTTTATAACAGGTACGTTATATTTGGTAAGTTGGGATACAGTATATTCTATATTTATCCCCTCTTTATTTCTTATTATTATTTCCTTTTTTTTGCATAAAAAGCTTGATGTCCTTCTTTTAAATGAAGATGTTTCAAATAGTATTGGTTTCCACATTACAAAATGGAAAATAATTATTATTTTTATCTCTTTGGCATTGGCATCGGTTGCGGTAAGTGGTTGTGGGAGCCTAGGATTTGTTGGTTTAATTTCTCCAAATATTTCAAAAATATTATTTGGTAGCTTTCATAAATTTAATTTATTCGGTTCAGCACTCATTGGGGCTGTGTTAACAGTTTTTTCCGATTTTTTAGCAAGAGTTTTATTTCCACCTTATGAAATTCCTGCTGGACTAATTACAATAATTATCGGAGTTCCTTATTTTATTTATTTAATGAAAAAAATGAGAAATCACATTTAAATTAATTTAAAATTCCATCAGAAAAAATAATGGGATTGTTTTTTTCATCTCTTAATATTTTAAAATTTACTTGAAAGACATTATTTAAAACTTTATTTTTTATAATAGTCTCAATATTTTCATGTGCAATAATTTTCCCTTTTTTTATAATCACAATGTAATCGGAGTAGCGGATGGCATGGTTTAAATCGTGATGAACCATGATAATTGTCTTTTTTTCTTTTTTATTTAAATTTTTTAATAATTCAAGAATTTCTAATTGATGTTTAATATCTAAATATGTTGTTAATTCATCTAAAAATAAACAATCACTATTTTGTGCAATAGACATTGCAATCCATGCTCTTTGTTTTTGTCCTCCTGATAATTCATCCATATAATGTTCTGATAGTTCATTCAGGCCTGTAACTTTAAGAGCCCATTCCACCATTTTCTCATTTTCAATTTTATTTTTTTTAAAAAGAGATTGATAGGCATACCTTCCATAAGACACTAGTTGTCTTACTGTGATATCTTTAGGACTTTCAGGTGATTGTGGTAAACTCGATATTTTTTGAGCTAAATTTTTTTTATTGTAACTATTAATAAGTTTGTGATTGATTAAAATTTTGCCCTGATTTGTTTTGATTATTCCTGAAATTGCTTTTAGCAGAGTTGATTTTCCTGAACCATTGGGGCCAATGATGGAAGTCATTTTTTCTTTTATAAAAGTCAAATTTACATTGGATATGATGTCTTCTTTTCCATAAGAAATATTTAAGTTTTGTAAGGAAATATCTATCATTTTTTTTGCTCTTTTGTATAGAATGAAGATGATAACAATTATTATTATCATCTTCATGATATCGGTTTAAAAATATTTTTCAAGTAAAATAAATCCAATTTAAGATCAAAAAAAAATTCTATTCATAAAATAAATAATGGTTTAGATAAACTTTTTATCGAGTTTGTCATTCGAATCCGTCATTAAAATTTAATTAAATTTTAATATCATTCCTGTTATCTATATGAATCTATTTAACGGACACAAAGTCAAATTGACAAAAAATCAAATTTGAATTTTAAATATATTTTAGAATAGAATTTCCTATTCTTTATCTGGAATTTTTAGTTATAAATAATTTTTAATTAATATAACATTAAGGAAAAACAAATGAAAAATATATATTTTGCACTTGGGTGCTCAATTTACTTTTCTACTCCAACTTTTGCTTTAGATACTAATAGTATAACATGCAAAGTTCAATTTGATTTTAACAAAACAACCTTTAATGAAAAAGAATTAAAGAATTGTCTAGATCATTCAACAAATAATAAAGACATTAAAAACATTGAAATTATTGCTTCAGCAAGCAAAGGTGGTTCTAGTTTATATAATAAAAAATTAACAGATAAACGTTCCGAAGTTTTGAATCAATATATTAGCAAAGAAATTCCAAATGTAAAAATAGCTTCGTCTTCTTTAGGAATGAATGAAGAATATGGACGTTCTGGAATCATTCATTTAACCGCGGTTTCTCAAAAAGAAACAGAAACTCCTAAGGTAGGAGAAACACAAAAAGAAGAAAAACCAGTTGAAAAACCGATTGAGAATATAGCCAAAGAAATTGAGCCTGTAAAAGAAGAAGTTCAATCAAATAACAATCATAATAAATTTTATTCAAATTTTTCCTTAAGAGTTGCTAGAGACTATTATACATACGATATTCACGCTCCTTATCTCGCTACGGGAGCTGAAGATGGTCTTCAATATCAACAAAATAATTTGTTACGATATGAATTGGCAGCACAAGGGAATGTTTTAACAAATGTAACAGGTGATCATGTTTTAAATCTTTACACATATTATGCCGCTCCAGGTGTTTATTTAACAAATTCTGGTTTTTTAATTGGAATAAGAGGGCTAGCAGGTGCTGTTACAAATGAAAAAGGACAATCGGGTCGTGATTTAGGTGGCGAAGTAAGAGCAGGATATGAATACAAAGCATTCTCTCTCATTTTAGATGCTGGTAGAACGGAAAGCTCTATAAGATTTGGTATAAATATAGGCTTTAAAATATAAATAATATAATTTTGTTTGCCATAAAAAAAATTATTTTAAAGCAATATGGAGTCAGAGAGACAACTCTGTCACAGAATATTGCTTTACAGATTTTGTATCGGTTGAGTTACAGCTTGATTTTCCTTCAATTATTCTCAAAAATTCAATTTTAAAAACTTTTTTTATTAAATTTGAATTTGAGTTTAATCTAAAGTAAAAATGTACTTCTGTTAGTTCCTGATCCCCTAAAGAGATAATTTCATATTTTTTATCGGTAGCTTTCAACCACTCCCATGAATAACTCTTAAATAATTCATTTTCAGTTAATAGAGCATATTTATTTGATATTCCACTCATACCACGATAATTGTTACTTACTTTAAATTCATTTAAATTTCGATTTAAATAAGTTTGCACATCATTAGCATGAAAAAGTCCATACCAACGCATGGCAGGTGCTTCATAAAATGTGGGAGCATATCTGTGACCGCCAATGTGTGTGGATTTCCAAACTCTAAAATTTAGTTTATTTTTTTCGATTTTGGAAAAAAACTCATTGTAAATATTCAAACCATATTTTCCACAACAGAGGTCTCTTTTTCCATGAATACAAATAAATATTTCGTTTTTATTTTGCCTATCTGTTTGTTTCCATTTATCAAAAGTTTCATTATTTCCCGATAAATAATTTATAATATACGATCCTAAATGAATTAATTCTTCATTAGGTAATGAGATTTCCAATTTTATATAGGGATCAAATTCATTCTGATTTTTTTTAAAAATAAAAATTTTAGTATGATCTTGAATAGAATATTCACTTTTTGCAAAATAATTTATTCCAAACTCTATTTTATTTTTTGTTAATTGCGGAAGTAACATTTGCAAAGAATTTGGATAATGAATAGATTTTATAGGGATAGAATCCCAGGGTTCTTCCAGTTCAATTGCAATTTGAACATCTAATTTTGAAACCGAACAAATAATATTTTCATCACTAAATTTTGTTAATGTTGAGCACTCATTTTCAATATCCATTTTGACTCCATTTTTAATAAATATTTAAATGAAAATTATTTATTTTCTAGAATTGATATAATAGAATTTAAGATTTTATTATATTGTCCTGCATTTGCAATGAGTGGAGGTGTTAACGATAAAACGTCAGCTCTTGGCCCTTCGGGAAGAACAATAAATCCATTTTCTAATAAATTTTCCATTAAAGAAACACAAAAGCCTTCTTCCTGTGAATAAAACCAAATCCCTTTCATAAAACCTTTTCCACGAATTTCAAAAGGAAATTTTTGAGATAACGCTTTTAATTCCATATTCTCTTTAAATTTATAAAAAGCATTATCAATATTTACCATTTCCTTTTGAAAAATAGGCAAATATTTTTGTATATATTTAATTGTTTCGTAAGCAACGGAACATGCTAAAGGATGGCCTAAAAATGTTTGTGTTTGTCGTGCTTCCCCTTTCGACTTTTCCCAAACATCCATCATATCTCCAATGCAAGCACTAATAGGCAAACCGCCTCCCATTGCTTTTCCTACACAAAGAAGATCGGGAATTACATTATAATGCTCTAAAGCAAACATTTTTCCTGTTCTTCCAAATCCAGTATATATTTCGTCAAAAATAAGTAATGTTCCATATTTTTTGCATAATGTTTGGCAATTTTTCATAAATTCAGAAGTAAAACCTCTTTTTCCACCGCGACCTTGATAAGGTTCCAAGACAAGAGCAGCAAATTCTTTTTTCTTTAATTCTTTTTCAAGAAGCTCAAGCACATCTTCCGGAGAAAAAAGCTGATGTTTCTTTTTCAGCATATTTGCATCTAAAATTTTATTATCTGAGCTGATATCGCTTGGAAAATATGGAAATGGCAAACAAACACTTTTATCTTTTACCCAAGTTTCAAATCCTTTTGTAAAATCTTCTCTATGATTTAAGGTCAGAGGAGCAAACTGAAGTCCATGATAGCCACCTGCAAAAGATAAAAAGCGACATCTATTTGTGGCAAGCATTGCTGTCTTTAGAGCATTTTCTATTGCATCACCACCACTTTGACCTAATAAAGATTTTGCATTTTTGTAGGGTGATATTTCAGCTAAAATTTCTAATAATTTAATTTTTGGGAGAGTCGGGTGTACATCTCCCATTCCATGAATTAATTGAGAACATTGTTTCCGAATGGCTTGAATTGTTACTTTAGGACTATGGCCTAATGCTAAAACTCCAAAACAAGCCGTGAAATCGATATAGCGATTTTTATCAATGTCATGAACAAACATTCCATTGCCACGTTTCATGACAATGGGAAAACGCTCACCAAAAAATGTGGTATCAGGGCATTCTACTTTTTGAAGGCGTGAGAGAAGTTTGTCAGTAACTTTACGTGATTGTTTTTTTATCATTTTTCTCAGTCCAAAGGTGTTCGGTTTTATCAAAAAACTCTATCATTTTTTCTTCTTTTAAAAGAAAGATCGCTTTTAAAATTTCTTCATAATTGTTTGTTGCTTGATTGTCATCTAGTATATTTATTTTTTTTAATAAAAATTCATTTAAATAGTGATCAACTGATTCATAAAAACGGGTAATATCTTTAGCAATGATATTATCGGTTTTTTTAATAAGATAAATTTTTTTATCTTGTTCTATATTCTTTTTTTCACTATAAATTTCAATAATAATTCGAACAAGTAGGCAGTTGAAAAAAACGCCTCCAATGGCTTCATAACCTTTATGCCTCAATTGATATTCCTCAAATCGTATTTTGAAATTATCAGCAATATTAATTAATTCTCTTGGGGTAAAGGAATTTAGCCAGGTAGGAAATTTTAAAGGATGCTCTAATTTATTGTTTTCAAAAATTTGAGATAAATAGTGATTCATAATTTCTTCATTTCTTTCCCATGCTATAGGTAAAAAAATGATTTTTCCTTCAAGTTTTTCACATAATTCAATTATTTCAAATTTATTTTTGCCTTTTATTCTTTCGTTTTCAGAATAACCAAGCAATACAATATATGTTGTATTAAAATTCCATAAATTTGCAAGTAAAGCCCATCTATCATCTTCTTTTAGAGAACTGTGATCTAAGTCATCTAAAATATACACTTTATGTTTATAATTGTTAAAGTCTTTCATGTCGAGAACTTTTCGTGTCAAAATTGCAAATTGAAATCCACTTGTAATTAAAATATCAACACCACTACTAATAAATTTGTATAAGGAGTAAGTTAATTTAAATTTATTTGTGAGAAGCATTAAACTAATTATGATAGAAATAGGTGCAAAAAAATAAGAGTGATAAAACCCTAATTGATAAATAATAGCATATATAAAAAATAAAAATAGGACCGTTTTAAAAAAGCCTAAAAGATGCATATAAGCTTCACTGAGGGAGGTAATACCAAAAAAACTTTTTTTAACAAAATGGAGTCCGTCTGTTTGGATTTCATGAGAATATTTTTCAATTAAATACGTTTTTCCTGAGCCCCATGGCCCAATAATAAAAATAAGATTTTCATTTTTTCGAATAAAGATATCAATTTGATGTTTTATGGTATCATAATTTAGACTTTTATGTTCATCTATACCGTCGTGAGCCTCTAGTTTTTCTTTTACAATTTTGAGTAAAGGAGGATCATTAGAGACTATTCTTTTGAAATTTATAAAACATTCTTTAATAGAACTTTTGCTTTTATTTCCTTCAATCATATCATTCCTCTGTAATTTATGAAATAAAAAAAAATGGAACGAATCTATGTAATTTATATTATAGGAAATTTTTAAAAAGGAAAGAAATAATGTCGGTTTATTAGTGTCATTATTTTTTAATTATGAAATATTTTTAACTGCGAATATTTTTGATGGTTATATTTAAAGCGGAAGAGTTTCCAAAATTAGGATAACCAGGATTATCATTTAGTAATATTGAATGTTTATTTATAATGTAATTAAAAATATTTTTATTTATTAAATGAATTTCATTTGATTTTAAGTTAATTAATTTAATTCTTTCAATTTTTAAAAGGTTCTCAGGTATTCTTATAATATTATTACCTTCGGCGATAAAATATTTTAAATGAGCTAATTGGTCAATTTTTTCAGGTATAATTTCAATAAAATTAAATGAGATGTCTAAGTATATTAGTTGATTTAAAAGAATAAAAGTTGATGGTATTTTTTTAATATCATTGCTTGATAAATCTAAATATTGTAAATTTTTAAATTTATTTATAGATTTAGGAATGGATTTTATTTTGTTACCTTCTAGGGATATTTTATTCAAATATTTTAATTTTTTTAATTTATCATTAATGGATAAAAGTTTATTATGATTTAAATTTAATGACTCTAAATTTTTTAAACTTGAAATATAATCTGGTATTTCTTCTATTTTATTTAATGATAAATTAAGATTCTGAATTTTTAAAAGATTGTTTATTTCTTTGTTAATAATTTGTATATTATTAAATGATAAATTTAAATTTTTTAAATTTTGAAGGTCATTTTGGTTAACTTCTATCTTTGATATTTTATTATTTTCAATATTAAGAGTCTCTAATTTGTTTAAGTGTTTAATGCTATTTGGTATTTTTTCTAATTTATTTTTTGATAAATTTAAATGTTTTAATAAAGTTAAATAGGAAATGGATTTATCAATATCATGTAATTTATTTTCCTCTAAGTTTAATTTTTGCAGATTTGAAAATGAAGTTAATGGGGAAAAATCTTTTAATTTTGTTCGATTTAAATTGATTTCATTTTCATTTAAATCATATTTTTTTGATAAAATAAATTTTGCTGTTCTTTGAGCTTCTGTATTATTCCCTAATTCTGAAGCCCAATCATAAATGGTATAATTAAATTTTAAATTAAATTCAATGTTTGACATTTGGTTGTTTGATAATCCTAAATTAAACTTGCATTCTGTAATTGTTTTTAAGATCCCAATTTTTTTTGAAATATAAACTTTGTTGTCTTTTATTTTAAATTTAATGTCATGGCAGAAAGCATTAGAATTCTTTGAAGGTAAAATTTCAATTAAATTTGTGTTTATATGAGAAGGAATATACAAGTTGATTGATTCAAATGGAACCAGAGTTCCTAATTTTTCATGATATTTTCCATAAAAAAATATATTTTTCTGATTAAAAAAATAAGTTTCTGATTTTGAGATATAAATAAATGATTTGTCATACTTTTCTTTGTTTAATATTTTTATGATATTACCACTTTGAAAATGATTATAATCTAATATATTAGAATTATTTTTTTTAGCACAAGAAAAAAATATAAAAATAATTAATGTTATTTTAACAGTCAATATTAAATTCATGTCTCGTCCGTGAATCTGATTTATCAATTAACAAAACTCATTGTTTTCCTATTTTTGAGTTTTCTTTCTTTTATTTACATAAATTTATAAATTAGTCTATAATTATTCCTGTAAATTTTAATTATATTTTTTGATTATTTACAAAGCTTAAAAAAAAACAAATGAAATAAATATACAAATTAAAATTTTAAATATATTTGAATTATTGTTTATTTGTTGATCTTTTATTGAATTTCATATTTTTCTCAAAAAATTCTTGGGATATATTTCTTGAAATAACAGAGTTTTGTCTTTGCAGTAAACTAGAAATATCCTTATAAGTTTTTGCAATTTCTCTATCAATACGATTGCATTCACTAATTCGCTCTAAAAATTTTTTAAGTATGTTTTTATCACTTTGGATTAATTTTGTTTTCTCAAGAACTAAGTTTTCAATTTCACTAACTCTTTCCTCATTTTTATTGGTAAATTCTTGAAATAAGCTTAATAGTAATTCTTTTTCTTGATTTAAAGTCTCATTATTTAAAGTAACTTCTTCCAAAGTTAGAGCTTGGAGAATCGTATGTATTAATATCTCAAAAGACAATGGCTTATCTAATAGGTTGAAAGTTCCTAATTTTAAACACTCAATTGCTTCTTGTTTTTCTGCATGACCAGAAATAACAATGATTGGTTTATGGTGCGCCAAGATAAGTGCGTAAGAACCAGTGAGTGCGAATCTCACCCACGTAAAGATTAGCCATCAGCGTGGAAGTAAGCAGTGCGATTAATAAGGTAACAAATTAATTG
>NZ_JBIPMD010000191.1:0-6607 GCF_044369315.1 Silvanigrella sp. | reverse complement strand
ATAGGGATGTCAAAAGTTTTTTCCATAGATCTTGTCCTAATATGCTAAAATTTTCATATTCCTTGTCATTAAATTATATCCATTTGCGTATTCTGCTAAAATCGGCGAACTATTTCAGTTAAATACCGCATGGTATTCCGATTCAAAACGGCCATCAGAATGCAATTATATTCTGCTATAAACTTCTATTTCATAAAACTCCCTTCTTCGTCAATTTTTCGTTCTGAGTTTTTTCTCACAGATTCTCCTTTTAATTCAATTCTAATTGCAGTGCGAACAATTCTATCTAAAATAGCGTCAGCAATTGTTGAGTTTGGCATAAGCGAATGCCATTTTGATATTGGAGTTTGGCTTACAAATATTTTTGAAGATGTTTCACTTCGCAGTTCAATAAGTTCAAATAAATATTTTTGCTCAGACTCTGTAATGGAGTGTAGTTCCCAATCATCGATAATAAGAACATTGAATTTTGGCTCTGTCGCAAAAGATTCCAGATGAGTAAGAAGGTGAGATCTACTTTGTATCGAATAGAACTACATAACATGCTTAGAAAAGGTAGCATAAAACACTTCACAATAAACCTATTTGGGAGTAATTTTGCTACCAAATAGGTTTATTGTGCCTAGAAGACAATGATTGTCTTGATTTATCTGAATAATTTTTAATTAATTTATTTCTGCGACAAAAACCTCTACATATATCTCCCCTTTTTTTTCATTCATAATCATATAAATAAAAATCTTTAAATAAATCAATTTAAAAAAAATTCCTAATAAAATCGAATCATAAATTCTTAAAAAAAATTATTATTATTTAAAAAAAATTTAAAATACTCCAAAATCCTAACCAAAAAACAATTTGCTATAATTTTAGTCATTATAATAAAAATATCTTTTTGCAAGTTTTTTGCTTTAACCCGGTACGAAGGTATCAAAATTATTTATAAATACTTTTAACCTTTCTTTTTGTTTACCTAACCAAAATTACATAATGGAATTGTCAATATCATTTTATATTCAATATTTTAAAGTGCTTTTGTTTTATCTAAATTTCTCTAAAAATATAATTGAAATATAATAGATGAAAAAAAGTGGCAAAATAAAATCTATCGAAGAGTTGTCCCATCAAAATTTTTTATGTATTATTTTCGAAAGAGCCACTGAAGAGGGCTATGCGACTTTTTTAACATGCAGTTTAGTGAATGCTAGAAATAGAAAGACTTAAGTTTACATGAACATTTTGCGACGATTCGCTAAAAAAAGCATACTCTTCTTATTCCACAAAATAAAATCAATTAAAATTTTTTTATTTTCATTTGTTTTTATAGTATTAACTACAAATCATCCTTGTTTTAATTTAAATGAACAAATGTATCTTATTGAGTCTAATGAAACAGATAAATCAAGTTCAAGCAAAACAGTAAAAATAGAAAGAGGAAATTCAAATTATTTCCCCATTTGTGGAGCAGGCATAGATACCGAGCAATGTTGTAAAAATTTTATGAATAATACCGCTCAATTTATTGTTTTAAATAGAAAAGAGCTGCAAAAAAATCAATACGTTCGACAAATAAATATCTCTATTCAATTTCATAATGATTTATTAAGACCGCCCATCGCTTAATCCCATTATTTTAAAATCAAATTATAATTCAATATTTAATATTCATCTTTAATAGGATTAAGAAATGAAAAAACTTTATCAAAATGTAATGCATGCTGTTGGAAATGTACCTACGGTTCGCTTAAATAATATGAATGAGATATGCAAATTTCATAAATTATATTTAAAATTAGAGTCCTGTAATCCAGGTGGAAGCATTAAAGAAAAAAATGCGGTTTATTTAATTGAACAAGCAGAAAAAAAAGGCTTGCTTTCTAAAGACGGGATCATTGTTGAATCGAGTTCCGGAAATTTTGGAATTGGCCTTGCTATTGTTGGAGCTGCTAAAAATTACAAAGTATTTATTGTTGTTGATGCAAAAACACCTTCAGCAACAAGAAGAATGCTTGAAGCCTATGGAGCAACTTTGATTGATGTTCCTTTATCTGAAGCAGACGCAAATGGATCCATGCAAGTAGCACGAATGAAAAAAGCGGAAGAAATTGCAAATTCAACATTAGGCGCCTGGTATCCATGCCAACACAAAAATTCAGAAAATCCATCAGCACATAGCATTTATACAGCACAAGAAATTTCAAATGATTTTGAAGGAGCACCCGATGCCATTGTCATCGGACTAAGTACTTCTGGACAGCTTACAGGAATTGGATCTTTTTTTAAAAAGTTTTATCCAAATACAAAAATCATTGGAGTTGATGTTGCCGGTTCTTGTATTTTAGGAACACCTCCGCATCCTTATAAAATGACAGGACTAGGACTTTCTTTTATCCCACCGCAATTTAATGAAAATTTGATAGATATTGCTTACAGTGTCAGCGATAATTTAGCTTTTTCTGTTTGTCATACTTTAGCTAAAAAAGAAGGTTTATTGCTCGGAGGATCAACGGGAGCTATTGTTGCCGCTGGTATTTCATACGCACTCGAAACAAAAAAGGAACAAACGATTTTAATGATAAACCCAGACAGAGGAGATCGATATTTAGACACGATTTACAATAACGAATGGATTGAAAAACAAAATATAAAATTAAAATCAAATGAAATCCTTCATACTGAAATTGAAAATTTAAAACCTGTTGAAAATTTTTATTACAGAAAACAAAGTAAAATATCATGAAAAATTTATTTATAAAAAAAATGTGTACCTTATGGAAAGAATTTTTACCGCTTTCTATTAGCGATGTTACCATGGCAATGGGCGATCCCATGGTAAATACAGCATTAGCGCATATGCCTCGGACTCAAGAAAATTTTGCGGCATTGGGTTTTATCAAATCGATTGTTGTTTTATTTGAAAGTCCTATCATTTCTATGCTTCACGCCTCTAATGCTTTATCTGATAAAAAAGAATCCCGTGAAGCTTTATGGCGTTTTTTATTCATTTCGTGTGCTATTTTAACAACATGTCTATTGATACTTTCAATACCACCTGTTTTTTATTGGGTAACTATAAATTTATTTGGAATTTCAAATGAAATTTCTTCTATTGCCCATAAAATGCTTTTATGTCTTTTGTTATGGCCATCTTCTATTGCGATTCGAAGATATTATCAAGGCATTTTAATTATTAATGGCAAACAGAAGACATTAGCACACGCAGGTTTTTTTCGTTTTTTTGTCTTACTTATCTGTTTATTTATTGGATTTTTATTAAACATCAATAGTGGTTTTTTAGCTGGCGGATCTATGATGATTGGCGTTTTAGCAGAAACCGTCTTTGTTTTTTTAGCCGCTCAAAAATACAAAGATACATATAAAGAAACAAAATCACAAAAAGAGCCCCTTCCTTTGAATCCCAAAAGTGTAAAAGATATTTGGATCTATTATTGGCCATTAGCACATTCCATGGTTCTTGTCTGGGGTGGTAGAGCTCTCTTAATTTTATTTTTGGCACGTGCAACAGATAGCTCAATCTCTCTAGCCATTTGGCCCGTTACTTGGGCTCTCGTACTTGTTTTTGCAAATACAACAAGAATGATTCAACAAGTTATCATTCGTAACAAGGAAAAATATCATCCTTATGATTTTATTATCTTTGCTCTTAGCGTTGGATCTATTCTATCTTTATTTATTTTATTTTTAGTTACGAGCACCTTAGGAAAAAATACTCTTATTTTATTTATTGGACAAAATGAAATTTTATTAAATGGAGTTCAAAAAATATTAACCATTTGTTTTTGTATTCCCATATTTGTAGCAATGCAAAATGTGATGCAAGGACTTTTAATGGGAGTGGGAAAAACAAAAGAAATTAATTTTGCAACCTTATCAGGAACCGCAGTTCTTTTATTTGTTTCTTTTTTGGGAATTTATTTAAATTTTTCAGGAGCTCTTGTTGCTGCTTATGCTATGATTATTTCATTTATTTTAGAAATTTTAATTTTAAGTATAAAAGTTCCTTGGAGTTATTATACTCATCAATATTCAAAACAAAAATTAATTTAAAAAAGGTAAAAAATATGAAATACACTGCCCTAGCGCCTGGTACTTGTGGCGAACTTCTTCAAGGTTTTATTGATGACCAAGATTTTTTAATTAATAGTCCAATCCCTTTTTTTGCAAAAGCAAGTGTTACCCTTAATAAGAACTCTAATTTAATGGAACCATTAGAAGAATCAAAATATTCCAAAATAAATAAAATCATTAAAAAAATTTTTTCTCACTTTAATATGAATGAAAAGGTATCTCTAAATCTAGAAATTGATTCTAACATCCCGAGAGGAAAAGGACTTGCGTCAAGCACTGCTGAACTCACTGCGGTATTACTTGCATTAAGCAAGGCTTTAAATAAAAGCCTAAGCGATAATGAAATCACAAATTTATTGATTTCTGTAGATCACTCCTCTGATGGTGTTTTTTTACCAGGAATATCTTATATTAATCATTTAAAAGGAAATATTTATAAAAAATTTAAATATATTCCTTCATTATCTTTTATCATTATAGACTCTGGTGGTGAAGTATCTACTCAAAAATTTGATAGAAATCTTGCAAGATATATTTCCATTAAAAATGAAAACTCTTTAAGAAGCGCTCTAAAAATGATAAAAGAGGGATTCATGACAAAAAATATCCATTTCATAGCTAAAGCAGCTACATTAAGTGCTAAAATAAATCAGAATGTATTATACAAAGACCCATTAGATACCTTAATTAAGGGAACAAAAGATTTTGGTGGGCTTGGTGTCAATTGCGCACATACCGGAACTGTTTTGGGAGTTATGTTTGATCATAATTCAACAGATCAAAATCGTTTACTTGATCGTGTACATTCTCTTATTCACCCTCTTACTATCCTTGGTGTTTTTCCGTTAATATCAGGATCAAGATTAATAAATTAATATACTATTTATATATTATATTAATTTATTTTTTAAATTTTTTTTAAATTTTTTTTAAATTTTTTTTAAATTTATTAAAATACTTTTTCTTTAATTTTAATATTGTATTAATACATTTAACAAATATATACTTATCAATTTCTTGTTTTTGAATTAAAAATAGATATATTAAAAATAGGATCGAAAGATCCCAACTCCTACTAGGGATAGCTAGTTGGTAGAGCAAGCTTTACTCTATAAAATTTAAATTTATTCGTTGTAATAAATAATCAAAAAAAATTAAATAAAAAGATGGAGTTCAAAAATGAGGACGAAATTAATTAAAATTGGTACGTTATTTTGTTTTGTTTCTTTTCCAATATCAATACAAGCATCAGAAGAATTCAATTGTATTATTGAATTTGAAAATAATTCATCTGTAAATTTTATCAATCAAAACAATTTAGACGAATGTTTTGAAAAGTTAAATAACAAAGACATAACGGCAGCAACTATCATAAGCTCTGCTAGTTTAACCGGAACAAAAAATCATAATTTCATATTATCTAAAGAAAGATCAACAACTCTAGAAAGAATAGTTAAATTAAAGTATCCAGATATTTTAATTAAGAAAATTTCTATGGGTGAAAATAAAGATTTAGGAAGAAAAAATGAAATTGTTTTTATCATAAAGGATGAATCTGATAAAAAAAGAATTTCAGAACTAACCCAATCTTTGGAAGACATAAAATTAAAAAATCAACAAGATCAATTAAATAAAGATCTTAATGAAAAACAAAGACTGGCATCTATTGATGATGAAATAGAACAAAATAAAAAAAATGAGAAAAAGAATGCCTTCTTCAATGAAAATCCAAATTTTCGTGTCGCTATCAGAACAGGAATGGACACTGTCGTTGATGGAAGATATTTAAATTATTTATCTGGAGGTGCTGAATTTGCATGGATAAATAGAAATACATTTATTCGACCAGAAGTTGGTGTTAAATTTATATCTTCCATAAGTGGCATTAAAATAAATGACCAAGAAGTAACAAATGTTATGAATGCTTATGTATTTGTAGGTGGTGGCATAGGTATAAAAGGATTTGTAACAGGAGCTCGCCTTCTCTTAGGTAATGAATGGATTGATATTAATAATAAAACAGAAAAAATAAATGACTTTGCTCTTGGTGGAGAAGCTCGTATTGGTTATGAATGGGAAAAAGGAATATCCTTATTTGCAAGTTATGCCTTAACAAAAAGAATACAAATGATCGGTGCTGATATTGGGTATAGTTTTTAAACAAAAATTATTTTCAATCTAAATATATTACAATTCAAGGAAAATTTTTATGACAAATTTATCATCAACATTCATTGAAGAATTAAAAAATTCTACTAATGATCTTATTTCAATTCAAAAAGAGATTGAAACTAAAATAACAGAAAACAGAGAAATCGAAACAGAAAACTTAAATGACTTAAAAAAATCATTAGACAATATTCAAGTTCAATTGCAAGAAACTATAAAAACACACGAAGCTTTCAATGAAAACAAACTGATCCTAACCCCCATTTCAAGTTGACACTTTTCCATCATGAAAAGGAGAGTCAATGGATAAATTAGCAGAGCCACGAAGGCGCTTAGGATATTATGAAAA
>NZ_JBIPMD010000190.1:0-6647 GCF_044369315.1 Silvanigrella sp. | reverse complement strand
ACTTATGCTTTTTGCAACATCTAGTACATTAGAAGTTGAAGGGAGAGAACGAGAAGATCCATCAGGCAAAAATATTTGAATTAAACTCACAAACAGCTCCTTTAAATAGCGCTCCCCACATACACAATGGGTGTGCGAAAATAACTCGAGAAGACTATACAAATTTTAATTGTTGGTAAATCAAGAATTTAATTATCCTTGACTTCATTAGCAAAAAATTGTTTAAGTTCTGTGCCTGATTTAGAGCGTTCTCTGTAATACCAAAGCTTGGTGGGCCAAAATGCCTGGGTATTACAAGGGGTTAAACCAAATAACCAAGCAGGAGTTTTTCTATGTCTATTGAAGTTCAAATGCGCGACCTCCTTGATGCGGGCGTCCACTTTGGTCACCAAGTTCGTCGTTGGAACCCTAAAATGCGTCCGTTTATTTACGGTGAGCGCAACGGTATCCATATTATCGACCTCCAAAAAACTCAAAAATTATTTAAAGATGCTCTATCTTTCGTTGAACAGACCGTTACAGAAGGCGGACACATCCTTTTTGTTGCGACAAAAAAACAAGCTCAAGAAATCATCGTTGAAGAAGCGGAAAGAGCGGGAATGTTTCACATCCACCACCGTTGGCTCGGCGGTATGATGACAAACTGGCAAACAGTTCGTTCTAGTATTACTAAACTAAAACGTATTGAAAAAATGGCTAGTGATGGAACATATGAAAGCATTACAAAACGTGAAGTTGCTCTTAAAGAACGTCTTCGCATTAAGCTAGAGCGCTCTCTAGGCGGAATCAAAAATATGCCAGGACTTCCTTCTGCTATTTTTGTTATTGACGCAAAAAAAGAATTCACAGCAATTGCTGAAGCAAACCGCTTAGGAATTCCTGTTATTGCTGTAACTGATACAAACAGTGATCCTAACGGCGTTGACTACATTATCCCTGGTAATGACGACAGCCTTAAAGCAATTAAACTTTATGCGAGCTTAATTTCAGATGCAGCTCTTTCTGGCAAACAACGCCGTAGATCTGAATCTGGAAAAGAAGACTCCTCATTTTCTTCTGACAGCGGACGTTCCCAAGTTAAGGTAAAACGCCTTAAGTCACGCGATGAAGACGAAGCGAACTAAACCTCTGGGTGTTCCGTAAGGAACACCTTTCTTACTTATTAACAACATTTTATTTTAAAGAGGAATAAGGAATGGCTACAGTTACCGCTCAAATGGTTAAAGAACTTCGCGAAATGACACTTGCTGGTATGTCCGATTGCAAAAAAGCGCTTGATGCTGCTGAAGGTGATATGGATAAAGCAGTTGTCATTCTTCGTGAAAAAGGCTTAGCAAGCGCTGCTAAAAAAGCATCCAGAGCAGCGAGCGAAGGTGTTGTTTCTACTGTTGTAGACAATAATAATCTTGGATTTGTTTTCGAAGTAAATTGCGAAACAGACTTTGTTACTAAAAATGATGGTTTCCAAGCTTTTGTTAGCAATCTACATAATATAATTAACTCCGCAAAACCTGCAGATTTAGACGCTCTTTTAGCAACAAATTATGATGTTTCAGGAAACGTAAAAGATGCAGCTACAGCACTTGTGGCACAAATTGGCGAAAACATCACTGTTCGTCGTTTTGCACGCGTTGGTTCTGGCAAAAACTTTGTTACTTCCTACGTTCACGGCGGTGGTAAAATCGGTGTTGTTGTAGAACTTGCTGGTTCTGGAATTGAAGCTCACTTAAATAACCAAGGCTTAATTGAACTTGGTAAAGATGTTGCTCTTCAAGCAGCAGCAATGAAACCACAATTTTTAAATGAACAAGAAATTCCTGCTGAAACAATCAAGCAAGAAGAAGAAATTATTCGTAATAAATTTCTTCAACAAGGCAAGCCAGAAGCTGCTCTTGCAAAAATTGTTCCAAGCAGCATAAAAACTTGGTTCAAAGAAATTTGTTTAGTTGATCAACTTTTTGTAAAAGATGACAGCAAATCTGTTGCTGCTTATGTTTCAGAAGTTGGAAAAAAACTAGGCATTAACGATCTTAAAGTAACTTCTTTTATCCGTCTTGAACTTGGTCAAGGCGTTGAGAAAAAAGCTGAAGATTTTGCTGCTGAAGTAGCTGCTACTGTTGCTGCTACTGTTGCTGCTGCTGCAAAAGGTTAATACTTTATCGTTCTTATATTTTAAAAGGGAGAGTTTCCTATTTTCGAAACTCTCCCTTTTTTTATTCAATACATTTTTAATAAAAAAAATTATTTTTGAGAAATTAACAAAACAGTTCTTCCTAAAGCATCTAATAATCTTGAAACATATTTTCTTTTTTCCACTATGGTATCAATTGATTCTTTAGAACAAGATCCAACGGATTCAAATTCAAGTTCTTGGCACTTATCCATTTCTTCTTTACAAATTTTTTCGACAATTAGTTTATGATATAAAACATAAGGCTGTTGCGTTATGATAAGATATTTACCTTCTTTTAAATTCCAACTAAATTCATTAAAAAATTTTTTTATTTTATTTGATGTTAATATTTTATTTTTATTAGCTTCTTTTTCTATAAATACAAGAGCAATTTTATTTTTTAACAAAGAATGCTGAGATTGTGAAAAAACTAATTTCAACATTTCTCTTTAATCTTTTAAATTGGGAAGAATTTTGGGAATTTTATAATCACTATTAAATGAGATGATGCCATTTTTTTTATTGAATAACTCTTCATTCGTTTCATATATTTTTTCAGACAGAACTCGTTCACCACCTATTAAATAAGTCATACCAGGATTAATGATTCCATCATCAATATTTTGATTTAAATAAGCTAATCTATCACGAGCTCTATACAAAGTAGATCCTAAAAACAATATTGCATTATAATTTTTATTGATAGGCGCAACTTCTTTTTTAAAACCAATATCTTTGTTAATTAATTTTATAATATCATCCAGATTATCATCGCTGATATTTATGTTTCTCTCTATATCTAAAAATTCTGTTTTATCTTTTTTAATCCAAGAATATTGTGAATCAAATGTTCCATCAATCCAATTTAACGCTTCTGAAAGAGAATCATCTTTAGGATATATAGATGTTAAATTTAAAACTTTTTTTAAATTATTTGATATTTTATTATCTTTTGTAATAATATTTTTTTCTATTATATCAGCAGTGGTTAATGCATTTGCGTATTTATGAAATAAAACAAAAAATGATATTTTTATAAGGAAATAAATTTTTAAATTTTTAAGAATCATTTATTCATTCCAATCCGAAATAAAAAAAACTTTATAAAGATTTACTTTAAACAAATCAAGCAAAGAAAAAAAGAGAAACTCTAAACTCTTCATTATTTTTTATAAATTTATTTAGGATTTTAATTTGATTCAATAAATAGAATTAATGTTTATTTCTATATGTTTTTTTTACTTCTTCATTTTTAGGAGAATCTTCTTCATTCTTTTTAAAACGAATGGAAAACTCGATACGATGCTGGCGAGCTACTGCAAAAAATTTTTCAATTCCAAATGAAACCATATTTTTAGCAACCTCTTGGCTCAAGCCTTTAAGCAATTCTTCTTTGCCTTTTGCTAATAGTTGAGTTGCTTCTTTCGGAAAATTATCTTTCACTTCTTTTATGACATCTCTACCAGTGGCAACTGTTTTTTTAAAAATATCACCACCTATCTTTGCCAAATCTTGAAAATCATCACGATCAAACCATTTTTGATTTTCATCTTCATTTTGATTTTTATTTTTTTCGGATTTAGTTTTATCGATATGCTTATTATGACTCATATTATGGCCTTTCATTAAAAGCTGCTTCCTCATTCATAATGTAATTGATAATATATAAAAAATCAAAGAACTCGAATATTAACTTGCTTTTGGGGGCATTGATTTTGCCGGAGCTTTTGGATTTGGTATAGGAGTTCCTTTAATTCTTGATAATGCAATTATAGTTTCCTTACCATTAGGATCTAAATACAATGAACGTTCGTAACATTCAATTGCTTTCTTTTTATGTTTTAAAGCTTCGTAACAACAACCTAGGTTATATACATATTTTGAATGATCCGGATCCATTAAAGTAGATTGTTCATACCATCCTAAAGCACTCCGATAGTTTTTTAATCTAATAAATAACAATCCCACTCGAGCTAAGTTGTCTGCAGTAGGCTCCATATTTGAAACTTCTTCACAAGCGGCAATTGCATCTGGTATTTTACCCATTTTTGCATACACTCGCCCCTTCGATTTTAATACCTCAAGGCGCAAATCAACAATTGTTTTTGGTATTTTACTTAAATCAGCAATCGCCTTCTCATTTTCATTCATTTTTTCAAAAACCTTAGCACGACATAAGTAAACATCATATTGGTTCGCATTTTTATTTAAAATATCAGAAAATAAATTTATTGCTTTGATAGGATGCCCATCTTGAATATACATATTTGCAAGTTGCATTAATGATTTAGTACTATCTGGGTTTTGGCGTCTTGCTTTCATACAATAATGTATCGCCTTTTCCTTATTACCAGAACCCCTCATAATTTCAGCAAAACGTAACAAAAGAGTTTCATCCGTAGGATCATCTTGCAAAGCTAATTTCATTTGCTCTAAAGCTTTATCATAATATCCAGGAGTTTTTGAGTTCTCTATATAGATATCAGCTAGAACCATTCTTCTATGAATTTGTTTGCCATTAATTTTTAATTCTTTTGCTAAAAATGGAATGGCCTCGGTACGTTTATTATTTGAAATTAAAATATCAGCCCCTGCCGAATAAGCTGGAAAATACATACTATTATTATCTATAGCCTGATTCACATGAAGCATTGCCTCTGAAATATTGCCAAGTTTTGCTTCTGTTTGTGCTAAACCAATCAAGGAACGTGCTGATGGTTTATTTTGTGCATGTATTTTTTCAAATTCAGCTTTTGCTTCGGAATATTTTTCATTAAAAAATAACGATTCCGCATTTCTCAATTTTTTGATATTTTCTGGAGGATTTTTATATTTCTCAAAAATTCCTTCTACTTTTTGAACAATATCTTGTGGCTCAAATGGCTTTAAAATATAATCACTCACTCCCAAATCAACACTTCTTACAATATCTTCTTTTGTTGCTTCCCCTGATATAAATAAAACGGGAATGTCATTTTGCATGGCACGACCTCGGATATAAGCTAAAACTTCAAATCCATCGCCCAATGGCATATAAATATCTGTAATAACAATATCTACTCCATGCGTTTTTAACCAAGCAATGGCTTCTTTTGCATTTCCAAAGTCTTCTACTTCATAATGTCCCGTTTTATCAAAAATTCGGTAAAGAGCTTTACGCATATTTAATTGATCATCTATTACGACAACCCGAAGATGTTCTGATTTTGCATCAGCCATCATTAGCTCCTATTAAAAACAAAGCAAAAGTTTTTCACAATAGATATTTCGGTAAATTTCATGCGTAAATGAGATTTTGAGGTTGTTAATAATTATGAAATAAATATATTTTTTAATAATAATTTCTTATAATTATTATTATTTTTGTTTTTGTTTACTTTTTATTTCCGCATTCGTCAAAATTATGACATAAAAATTAAAAACTTTAAAAAAATGATGAATTTAAAATTTTGTTTTAATTAAATAAGAATTATATCAATTAAAAATTAATTAATATCAATTAATAAATTAAAAATAATTTTCTCTTAACAAAAAAATTTAAAAATTATCCTCAAATCACTCAACATAATCAAAATTTATTTTAAATTAAAAATTATGTTATATTAATAGAAATAAAATCAATAAATAGTTATGAATGTTTATGATAAATTTTTCACAAAAAATTCACAGAATAATATTTATAATATTTATAATATTTTGCAAAAAATAACTATTTATAATAAATTTATTTTATAATAAATAAATTTATTATAAATTATTATTTTAAATAAATTTATAAAATTTCTGGCTGGATAACCTTTTTAATTCCTTCTAATTTTTAAATTTATTTTTTGAGTTGACTACAATTGAATATAAACAAAAAACTAGGACATTAAATAATATATCTATAATATTGTATTTATAATTTGCAATAATTTGTTATTTTTGAATATAAGATTAACAAATAATATATAAATAAATGGTTATCTATTAAATAAATTACCAAAAAATTTTGGGCTACTTTACGAATTTAATTTTATGAATTACTTTAATTTAGGTTTAACAATTCAATTTATATTTATAATTATTTTATTTAATAAAATTTTAAATATAAATTGAATTGTTAAATACATCAACAATTCTTTTGGAGGTTATTATGAATAATTACTTGATTAGTAAAGTCACGTTATCTGTCTTAGGATTGTTATCCGTTTCAGCATTTGCTGATTCCAAAAAGTCTGAATATTACACTGTAGAAGGTTTGGTATGATCCCCGAAAAGTGGACTATTAAATTTCATAATTTTCTTCATATTCTAAAGGTGCATGATAATCAAGGGCAGAATGAGCACGAATTCGATTATAAAACACCTGGTATGATCCCCGAAAAGTGGACTATTAAATTTCATAATTTTCTTCATATTCTAAAGGTGCATGATAATCAAGGGCAGAATGAGCACGAATTCGATTATAAAACACCTCTATATATTCTATGAC
>NZ_JBIPMD010000034.1:0-21027 GCF_044369315.1 Silvanigrella sp. | reverse complement strand
AAAATGTTCCTCTAATATTGCTCGCTTTTCATAATATCCTAAGCGCCTTCGTGGCTCTGCTAATTTATCCATTGACTCTCCTTTTCATGATGGAAAAGTGTCAACTTGAAATGGGGGTTAGGATCAAAATATAAAATACAATGAGGATATAAAACCTCAGATTAAAGAAAAGAAATATATTTTGAAACTAGAAGGGAAAGATAAGGATTTTAAAGAATATATTTTATACTTTTCTTCATTGCCTATTTTAAATATTATAACAAATGATTATAAAAACAAGTTTCCAATTATTAATAATGCAAAAGTAAATATAATTGATAATAAAAATAATATTGAATTTGATACAAGAATGAATATTAGAGGAGCTTCTTCAATTAACAATTTTAAAAGTTCTTACGCCTTATATTCTGAAGATAAATTTTCTAATTACATATTTTCCAAATATGGCTTTAAGTCAGTCCAAAATTTTTACTCTTTATATGCTTCTTATCATGATCCATCATTATTAAGGGATTATACTGGACATACATTATTTAATTCAAAATTAAATAATGTAATTCACAATAGCATAAAAGGTTTACATATTGACTTATTTATAAATAATATATATTTTGGAGTTTATATTTTAACAAATACGATTGGAACAAAAACATTACAAAATAATAACCCAAATAAAGAACTATTAGAATTAATTGCAAAAGACAGAGAATCTTATGAAATTCGCGATAAATTTTATCAATTAGTTAATAAGGAAGATAATTTATTGATCAATCCTTTTAACTTCTCATTTCATACAATTAATGAAGATACCATAAAAATGAGTAACAAGTTAATGAAATGCGATAAGGACTTAGAAAAAACATTTAATAAAAACTATGCGTTTTCTTTTATGACAACAATTTTAGCTATAGAAGGTTTTGATAATATTACTAATAATGCTTTTGTAGCTTTAAAAAATGGGAAAATTAATGACTTAATTAATAATAATTATAAAAATGATGAATTATTTTATATCCCATGGGATATGGATCACTCATTTAGAACAATCTCTCTACCCCCACAAGATAATGATAAACCATTTACTAACTATTACAGTAATGTAATATCCAAAAGTGGTTCATTATTTAAATGTTATTTAGATAATACTAATAATTTCAAAAATCAATTTAATGAATATTGGAAAATAAACAATAAAAATCTTCAAAATGAGATTAAAAATATTTTCAATGAAAAATACAATTATTTAAATAAAAATTATGCATATGAAAGAGACTATTTAAGATGGAAAAACTCTCCAAACATATTTAGTGAGCAAGACAAAAATGATATTAATATTTGGATTGATGAGAGACTTAAATATTTAAATAATAATATACTTAACAACAATAAATTTTTTAATCTATTTTTTTAAAAAAATCTAACTCTTTATCCAATGAAGTTATAATACTTTCAGCCTTTTTAAATCCATGCCCCTCTCCTTCAAATATATAAACTTCATTAAATATTTTATTTTTATTTAATTCATCTACAATTTTATATGTTTGACTAACATGCACAACCATATCTTTATCACCATGGAAAAAGATAATGGGAGATTTAATATTTCTGGCGAAGTTTAAAGGGGAACGATTAAAATATTTTTCGCGTTCCTTTTCAACAGAACCACCAATTAATCCTTGATCATAATAAGCTTCAAATTTATGAATATGTTCTGTCATAGCGATAAGATCTGCAATACCATAGGTACAAGAACCGCATTTATAAATATTATGAAAAGCGAGTGAAGATAGTACTGTTAATCCACCCGAACTACTTCCAGCAATTATCAAATGATTTTTATCCACTTTATTTTTATTACAAAGATAAAGTGCAGCGTCAATACAGTCCTCCACATCTCGAATACCCCATTGTCCTTTTAATTGCTCCCTATAATTTCTTCCATATCCTGTACTTCCTCTATAATTTACTTCAATATAAGCAAATCCTCTGCTGGTATAATATTGAACTTTTGGATTAAACATAAAATCAGCATTTGCTGTCGGTCCCCCATGGACTTTAACAATTAAAGGTGGCAATTGATCTTCTTTATAAGAATAATTTGGATTTTTAGGCTTATAATAAAAAGCGTATGCTATTTGATTGTCTCTTGTAGGAAATTCAATTAATTCAGGCATGGAAATAAAATCTTGTTGAAAAATATTACCTATTGAGTTTCTCAATACTTTTGTTTTTTGAATGGATTCATAATTTGAAAAAAGCACTGCTAATGGTAAGGTTTCAGAACCGCCAAAAAAAGCAACGCAGTTATTTTTTGCAGCAATATTATATATGCATGTTAAAGAATTATTTATTTCATGAAATGATTTTTCATATATATCAATCAATCCTGTTTTCCAAATTCCTTTTTCACAAAAACTTGAAATTATTTTACTTTCATTTATAAAATCAAAACAACGCGTACCAGAAATCCACATTGGCCTTCCAAAATCAGCATCTCTAGTAAAAATATTCTCTAATTTAAAATTTGTTACTTTATAAATATTCCAAAAACCAGTAATATCTGAAGAAACAAATAATTCATTTTTAGAATTCCAGACAGGTTGATAAAATGATTGTTGTGAATCAATTGAAACTCGTTTTTTATTAGAAACAACTCCCTGTAAATTAACATCTGCAATCCATAGCTCAGTGGCATCCCAAGGCATATTAGGATGATCCCATTGCAACCAACTTATTTTTGTTCCGTTAGGACTGACAGAAGGGCTGCTATAAAAATCAGAACCCGTAAATAAAACCGTTATTTTTTTTGTTTGTAACGATATTTGAACGATTTCAGTTGGTGGAAATTGAGATTTTTTAGAATCATCTTTTCGAATACAATATAAATATTCATGTTTTGGATCAGCATGAAAATCAGCAAATCTTCCTTCAAAATATTCTGTAATAGGTTTAATTACATTTGTTTTTAAATTTTTATGATAAACAATTCCATCTTTTGAATTTGAAAAATAAAGTTGTTGATCCCTTACAAAAAAAGCACCTCCACCGTAACCATGAACTGAGGTTCCAACACTATATTCTTCTGGAGTTTCATCTTGATAAGTAGCATTTTGATGATAGGAAACAACAACAGAACGTCCCTTTTCATTTGGCCTAGATTCAACCCAGTAGATAATTCCATTATCAATATGTATATCTGTAAAAGAAAGTGATTTACTTGCAATGATCTCAGAGGTGATAGGAGATATCCAAGAGCCAAAATTAGAATGAGTTCCAGATGCTATCATTTTTAATCCTGTTCAAATATTGTTTTAAAATAAAGCCTTTGTATAAAAAAGACTTTGAATCGTTTATTATACAATTTAGAATCTTTCTTTGCATCAATTTTTTTTAAAGGGATTTTTGTGAAAAAAAACTTAATTTTCATAACAATTATCTTAGCTATATTTGGATTGTCTAGCCTTATAAATTTAAGTCAAACAAAAGATAACCCAACAGATGCTATCATTATGAATTTAATTCAGTTAAATATTGAAACAATTAAAAATTTAAACATAGCATATCCTTTATTATCTCCTATTGTATTTTCAATTTTATTTTTCCTATTAACCATAGCTTATATTCCTTTTATTGGCCCTGTTTTTGTTTTATGTTCAGGAGCTCTCTATGGTCCTATTTTAGGAGCTATTTTATTTTCTTTTGTAGTGAGTTTATCTTATACGGCATCTTTTTTAATATCTAGACAACTTTATTTAAGATATAAGAAAAATAAAAAGAAGAAACTAAAGTTACAAAAAATAATCCATGGGTTTGAAAAAGACGGTTGGTTATATTTATTATCGGTTCGTTTTGCCGGCGTCATTCCTGCAATTGCAATCAATATTGGGATGGGCTTTACAAATATTCCTGCCTGGCAATTTTATATCGTTACACAAATAGGTACTTTCCCCATTATACTTGTTTACTCATTTGCAGGCAGTAAAATTGAAAATTTAAAGAGTTTAAATGATTTTATCTCCCCATATTTTTTATTATTTATGATCTTTTTATCGATATGCCCCATATTAATAAAGATAATAAGTGACTATGTTATTGCAAAAATAAAAAAACGATCAAAAAGAGCTTGACAGCAGTTCTTTAATAATGCAATTATAGTCCAATTTTTGGCCCGGCGACGATGCATCTCGCCGTACCTTCAATTTTTCCTATTTTGTTTTAAAATTCAATATTGTAATGGAGAAGATATGCGGGCATCTCTTTTATTAGAAGATGGCACGGTTTTTCACGGCCAAGGTTTAGGAATTAAGACTGATATTGTTGGTGAAATTGTATTTAACACTGCAATGTCCGGTTATGAAGAAGTCATTTCAGACCCTTCTTACCTAGGTCAGATCGTATTATTTACTACAAGTTATATAGGAAATACGGGGATAACACGTGATGATTTAGAATCTCATAAAATGTTTGCAGAAGGAATGATCTGTAAAAATGTTTCTTTAATTCCAGATAATCATCGCTCTAAAGTCTCATTAGATTGCTATCTTAAAGAACAAAAAAAATGCGCAATTTATGATATAGACACAAGACTTATTACTCATAAAATAAGAGAAAAAGGATGCATGTCTGCAATCCTTTCCACTGAAGATCACGACATTTTATCATTAACAAATAAATTAAATAAATTTCAAAAATTAGCTCAAATCAATGCTGTTGAAATATACCATCAAGAAGGACCCATACCAAAAGTACAATATTTTAATCAAAATATATCAAAAAAATATAAAGTTGCTGTTTTAGATTTTGGTATAAAACAAGGAATATTAAATTCTTTAACGGAGCTTAATTGTGAGCCTGTATTTTTTTCCCCTTCAAGTTCAATTGAAGATATTAAAGCCATCCAACCGGATGGCATTTTTTTTAGCAATGGACCAGGAGATCCCAGCATTTTAGCTAAAGAAACAAATATTATTTCCTTAATGAAAGAATTGCTCGCAAGCCATCCGTGTTTTGGAATTTGCTTAGGTCATCAATTAATTGGTCTTTCATTTGGCGCTACAATTGAAAAATTAAGATTTGGTCATCACGCCATAAATCATCCTGTAAAGTCTTTAAATTCTGATTCCTCTAAAGTTTTAATAACTTCACAAAATCATAATTATATTGTTAATATTGATAATATTTTCAATATATTTGAAGCAACTCATATTCATTTAAATGATGGTACTTTAGCAGGTATGAAACATAAAAATCTACCCATATATTCTGTTCAATTTCACCCAGAATCAAACCCAGGACCTCGAGATGCAGAACCCATTTTTATTGATTTTATAAACTCTATGCAAATAAACAGAATATAACGGAGAAAATCATGCCAAAAAGAAGTGATATAAAAAAAATTCTCATTATTGGTTCGGGTCCAATTCAAATTGGGCAAGGCTGCGAATTTGATTACTCTGGAACACAAGCGTGCCTAGCACTCAAAGATGAAGGTTATGAGGTTGTTCTTATCAATTCAAACCCTGCAACAATCATGACGGATAAAGAAACAGCAAATAAAGTTTACATTGAACCATTAACAATAGAATGTATTACAAAAATAATTGAAATAGAAAAACCCGATGCTATTTTACCCACAATGGGCGGACAAGTTGCTTTAAATTTATTTATGGATCTTTATAAATCAGGAATATTAGCAAAACATAACGTAAAAGCGATTGGAGTAAATCCCAAAACTGTAGACTTAGCAGAAGACAGAAGAGAATTCAAAAATCTTGTTACGTCTATCGGTTATGATGTTGTTCGTGGAGACTTGGTTTCAAATAAATCAGACGCATTTAAAGTTGCAGAAGAACTTTCTTATCCTTTAATCATTCGAGCCTCTTTTACATTAGGAGGAACGGGTGGCGGTATTGCATACGACTCAACTCAATTTGAAGAGCTTGTCGATGCCGCGTTTGCTGCCAGTACACATGCAGAAATTTCTATTGAAGAATCCATCATTGGCTGGAAAGAATACGAACTTGAAGTGATGAGAGATAAAAACGGCAATTTTGTTGTTATTTGCGGAATTGAAAATGTAAATCCAATGGGAGTTCACACAGGGGATTCCATCACAGTAGCTCCATGCATGACACTTACAGATAAAGAGTATCAGCAATTACGTAACAGCTCAAAAAGAATTTTTGAAGAAATAGGAATGGAAACAGGCGGAGCGAATATTCAATATGCCATTCACCCTGATACAGGAAGGGTTGTTGTGATTGAAATGAACCCACGCGTATCAAGAAGCTCTGCACTTGTTTCTAAAGCAACAGGATACCCAATCGCACGCATCTCTGCGAAATTAGCAATAGGCTTAACTCTAGACGAAATTAAAAATGAAATCACAAAAGTAACAAGTGCCGCTTTTGAACCTTCTATAGATTATGTTGTTGTTAAAATACCTCGCTGGGATTTTGAAAAATACAAAGAAACAGACAACAGACTTGGAATTCAAATGAAATCCGTTGGCGAAGTATTAGCTTTTGGTAGTTCTTTTAAAGATGCTTTTCAAAAAGCTTGGCGTTCCCTTGAAAAAAATATTGATGGTTGGTCGCGTTGTAAAAAAGAATATTCCATTTCTGAGTTAAAAATACTTTTAAAAACCCCAACACCTGCTTTATTTGATTATATAAAAGAAGCATTTTATAAAGACATGGATATAAATCAAATATATTCTTTAACCGGTGTTGGTAAATGGTTTTTGTATCAATTACATGAATTGTATTTATTAGAAAAAAATCTTTTAAAAGAAAAATATCCAATTTCAATTGATAAATTAACAAGAGCAAAAAAAGACGGATTTAGCAACACACAAATAGCAAAATTAATTTCATCGGATAGAAAATTAATAGAACAACAACTTATTGACTTTAATATAAAACCAACATTTAAAATGGTTGATACTTGTGCAGGTGAATTTGAAGCGAAAACCCCTTATTATTTTAAAACTTATGAAACTCAAAATGAAAATCGAATTTCTAAAAATAAAAAAATTGTCATTTTAGGAAGTGGTCCAAATCGAATTGGGCAGGGCGTCGAATTTGATTATTCTTGTGTTCATGCTGTTAAAGCAGCGCAAGAATTAGGATTTGAAGCAATCCTTATTAATTCAAATCCAGAAACAGTAAGTACTGATTTTTATATTTCTGATAAATTATATATGGAACCTTTAATTGAAGAAGACGTTTTAGATATTTTAAATCAAGAAAAACCATATGGTGTTTTTATTCAATTTGGTGGACAAAGCCCTTTAAAACTCGCAAAATCCATTGAAAAATCGGGATATAAAATTTTAGGAACTTCCTTTAATTCACTTGAGCTCGCTGAGGATAGAGAGTTATTTGGAAAAGTATTAAGTAAACTAAATATCAAAGCACCTCCGTTTGGAACGGCAAAAAGTATAGAAGAAGCTTTAAAAATAGCAAATGAAATTTCTTATCCCGTTTTAGTGCGCCCTTCTTTTGTATTAGGTGGTAGAGGAATGGCGGTTGTTTATAATAAAAATCAATTATTAAATTATTTTGAAAAAGCTTTAAAGATTGATACCACAAAACCCGTATTAATTGACAAATACTTAGAAGGTGCAATTGAATTTGATATCGATCTTTTATGTGATGGCAGTGAAGTCTATATTCCAACCGTAATGGAACACATAGAAGAAGCAGGAATCCACTCTGGCGATAGTTCATGCATTATTCCTTCTATTAGTGCAAAAGAAATTCATTTAAATAAAATTAAAGAAATTTCCAAAAATTTAGCATTTGAACTAAATACAATTGGCTTGATGAACATACAAATCGCAATTTATGAAGATGAAGTCTATGTGCTTGAAGTAAATCCAAGAAGCTCAAGATCAATTCCATTTGTTTCAAAAGCCACGCAAGTTCCTATGGCTAAATTAGGCGCTTATCTTTGTTTAGGTAAAAAATTAAATGAATTGGTTATAAAAAATGAAATATTAAATACCGATAAATATTTTATTAAGGTACCCGTTTTTCCTTTTCAAAAATTCCCTAACTTTACACCCATACTTGGACCAGAAATGCGTTCTATTGGTGAAATCATGGCAAATGCAAATAACTTAGGTGAACTTTTTGCAAAAGGATATATTTCTGCTGGTCTTCATTTGAATAAAGATGGATATATTTTATTATGTGCAAATGAAAATTATTTAAGTAATTTAAAATCAAATATCAGTTTAATATCTGAAGTATCTAATAAAATTATTCTAGTTCAATCAAAAAATAATTCTGATCAAAATATCATAAATCAAATAAAAAATAATCAAGTATTAATGGTGATTGCTCCGTATGAAGATGCATTTTTAGAAAATAATAATGATTATTCATTTATTACAAAACTTGCTGTTCAATATAAAATTCCAATTACTTCAACATTAAGATCCATTGAAGCCATGCTACAGGCTGCTCTATTTTTAAAAAGAGGTTCTTTATGAAATTAAAAGGTCGTTCTTTATCAACATTACTAGACATTTCTCAAAATGAATTCTTTTATTTATTAGAACTGGCGCATAAGGTAAAAAAAGAAAAACGAGATCGTATTTTTCCTAAAAGATTAATCAATAAAAATATTGCTTTAATTTTTGAAAAATCGAGCACCCGAACAAGATCTGCTTTTGTTTTAGCCGCTCATGATGAAGGCGCAAATGCAGAATTTTTAAACAGAAACGACATTCACTTTGGAAAAAAAGAATCCGTTAAAGATACAGCGCGTGTTTTAGGAAGATTATTTGACGGCATTATGTTTCGTGGTTTTGAACAAAAAACTCTTGAAGAACTTATACAATATTCAGGTGTTCCTGTTTGGAATGCTTTAACAGATGATCATCATCCTACTCAAGCTTTAGCAGATATGATGACTTGCCAAGAAAAACTTGGGAACTTAAAAGGGAAAAAACTTGTTTACTTAGGAGATGGAGCAAATAATGTGGCTCATTCCCTTATGATTGCATCTTGTTATGCAGGCATGAATATTGTAATTTGTTCCCCAGAGTCAAGAAGACCAAATGATTTTATTATTAATGAATGTTTGAAAATAAATAAAGAAACAGGTGGAATTCTTGAGTTTTCAAGCTCTCCAATGAATGCCGTCTTTTATGCAGATTGTTTATATACTGATGTCTGGATATCCATGGGGGAAGAAGAAAATAAAGAAACTAAAGAGCGCATTGAATTATTAAAACCATATCAAATTAATAGTGAAATTATGGACGCAACCAAAAATAAAAATACTTTATTTTTACATTGTTTGCCTGCAATTAAAGGTATGGAAGTGACAGAAGAGATTTTTGAATCCAGAAATAGCGCTGTATTTGATCAAGCAGAAAACAGAATGCACACAATAAAAGCTCTTTTAATTGCAACAATGCAAGATTAATTTTTAATAGGTTGAAACCATCTTTCATTTCGAAATGATGGTAAAAAGGAACCTTCTTTATCAAAAGTTGAATAAGAGATTAAAAAGGCTCTTCCATAGATACGATCTTGATCCATAAATCCCCAGAATCTACCATCTGAAGAATTATCTCTATTGTCACCTAATACAAGCAATTTATTAGGTGGCACAACCCAAGTTTGCGTTTCAGCATCTGTTAAGCTATTCCATTTTCTTTTTAAAATATAATGAGGATATTTGCTAAATCCAGATTCAATAAATAGGCTAAAACTTTCTGCAGTTTCTCCTCCACCCAAATTTTCGAGCGGAGTTCTATCTGCCTGAAGTTCTTGTTTTGCTAAAACACCATTTATAGTTAAAATTCCGTTTGTAAAATTTATTTTATCTCCAGGAAGACCAACAACTCTTTTAATTAATGTTAATTGATTTTCTGACTCAGGACCTTGAAATACCACAATATCACCACGGTCAGGCTGACTCCAACTAAATATTCTTGTTTGCATAAATGGCAACATTATTCCGTATGATAACTTATTAACAACGACATGATCCCCAATTTTTAAAGTAGGCAATAAAGAGCCTGTTGGTATTACATACCAGTTTAAAAAAGTTGATCTAAATATAAAAATTGCAGTAACTATGAATAATATGGATTTCAATTCATTTATAAGTCTGTTCATAAAAAAAATCACCTCGTTTACAAGAGCCCATTAGGGTATATCATAGACTGTCATAAATGCGAGAGGAAGTAAAAGGAGGTTTCTTTTGAAAATATTAAAAAAGTTCACAAATGGAATTGATAAATTTATTCATGCTGGAAATTATAAGTATGACTTAAACTCTATCCTCTCTAGCGCAAATCCTAAATTATCACTCGAAGAAAGAGTGGAATGGATTCAAAAACTGATGTTTTGGATAAGATCAACAGAAAAAATTCCAATTCAATTTGATCCGACAATTGGTCAAATTCATACTGCGCGAGTGAGCTTTATATTACAACTTCTTGATAGAAATATAGAGTGGAAAAAAGCGGTATCTCAAACATTTCGATCTGTAATTTTAGAGACAAATGCGCTGCAGTTATTTAGCCACACAGGACTTCCAAAAGAAGCTGGTTTTCTTCAAGAAGCTACTGATAGAATCATGAATAAAATCATCCCAACACCTCCAGATGACAAAGAACTTTCTGAGTTATTTTTAAAAATTTTTCCACGAGAAGAAGATGCCATTTGGATTGAAAATCTGAGTCAAGAAACAATAAGTAAAATTCATGAACTCATTACCTTTGAATCCGATAAAAACGAATTATGGTATAAAATGAGAGATGATATTGCTGATGCTATATATATTTTAACAAGCCAAATTCATGCCATTGGCTTATCCGATGCAATTCGTACAAGAACAAATATAAAGCACATAAGAGATTCCCCTTTTATTACTTTGAGTGATTGTATTGATAAATTTTTAAATTCTTATATTGAGGCTAATTCAACAGAACTACAACATTTAATCCTATTATGTGATTCAAATATGATTGAATGTAAAAAATCGTTACAAGAAGTTTTTCAACACCTAGATGAGTTTGGTGTTAGCGTTACATTAGTGTATCAGCTAGAAAAAATTTCATATCACCTCGCTAGATTAGAAATTCTTTTAACATTTTTACACTCTCGCGATAAAATCGTAAAATCGAATATCATTTCTTTATTTATTTCTAAATTAATTCGAGAAAGCCTCGATAAAAAAAGTGTAATTGCTCTTATTCAAACAAATTTAAATCAATTATCAAGAAAAATTGCCGAACGCTCAGGAACGACTGGAGAACATTACCTTACAAATAATAAAAAAGAATATTTTGATATGTTTAAATCTGCTGGAGGAGGCGGTATTATTACCGCATTTACAACATTATTAAAATTCTTTATTGTTTCTTTAAAGCTTCCCCATTTTTTTGAAGGTTTTTTTTCCACGGTAAATTACGCAGGAAGTTTTATTTTTATCCAATTATGTGGTTTTACACTGGCAACAAAACAGCCTTCTATGACAGCATCTTCATTAGCCGTAAAGCTTCATAACACTCAAGATGAAGCCTTACTTAAAGATTTTGTAGATGAAGTAACAAAATTAACTCGATCCCAATTTGCTGCCATATTTGGAAACCTTGCCCTTGTTATACCAAGTGCTTTTATTATTGATTTTATATTTAAATATTTTACAGGGCATAGTGTATTATCACCTGAAAAAGCAGTATCAACTGTTAAATCGATATCTATTTTAGGACCAAGTATTTTTTACGCCATTTTTACTGGCTTTTTACTTTGGATTTCTAGTCTTGCGGCAGGATGGCTTGAAAATTGGGCTGTATATAGAAGACTTCCCGAAGCATTAGCTAAAAATAAAAGATTGATTTTTGTATTTGGAAAAGAAAAAACAGAAAAAATATCTTCCTTTTTTGCCCATAATATTTCAGGATTTGGCGGTAATATTTCTCTTGGATTTATGCTTGGCATGATCCCTCAGTTTGGAATATTTTTAGGCCTTCCTATAGACGTAAGACATGTTACTTTATCTACAGGTTCTTTTTCATTTGCAATTTCATCTATTGGTATTTCAGGTATAGGTAAATTCGAATTTTTATTAGCCTTTTTTGGAATTATTATGATTGGACTTTTAAATTTATCGGTTAGCTTTTGGCTTGCTATGTCTGTAGCGATTCGTGCTAGAAAAATTCAAAGTGTTGGAAGGAAAAAATTAAGAGCAGCTATTTTTAAACGACTTATTACATCTCCGCTAGAATTTTTTTATCCTACTTCAAAAAAAGAAAACAATTCATAAAAATTTATTTAATGTAATGTTTTCTTTTAATTTATTTTTTACTAAAAATACCTGAAATATCTAACCCTGAATTCTCAACTTCTTTCACAAATTCTGCATAATCTTTATTATCAGACTTTACAGGAGTTAATTCTTGCATATTATTTATATGATTTGGATATTCTTTAATACAAGCAGGAATTGCAAGAGTTAATTTATCTTTTATTTCCTTAGTTAAACCTTTACGAACATAAACAGGTTCATTTGGAATTGATTTAGATAGCCATAATACTCTTGTTTCTTTAGAAATGTTTGGATAAATATTTTCTACTCGACTTCTTGCATCATTTATTTTACCTGTTTTTGCATCGGGACCATTATAATAAGCTGCCGTTGCATCGACTTGTCCTTGCATTAAAGCAATAATTGATGCATCCATACTTCCGGTTGGAACTTCCTGTGAAAACTTTTTATTATTTTTTTTCATGAGAATTGATGGAAAAATATAACTCGAAGCAGAACTCGCATCAGAATAGGCAAACTTTTTTCCATTTAAATCATTAACATTTTTAATAGGAGAGTTTTCTTTTACAAAAATTGCTGATTGATAGCTATTTGAACCATAACGAATAATTTGTAAAATAGGCTCAACACCAAACTTATTTTTTGCTATTAAATAACTTACAATATCTCCAAAAGCCATATCTACCTTTTGAGCACCAATTGCTTCAACAACAGCAATATAACTATTTGGAACTTGAATATCGACAAATATTTTTGCTTTATCTTCAATACATTTTGCAACTGGTTTCGCATTATCTAAAGCTTTTGCTGCATGCCCGGAGGGAATAATTGCAATTTTAAATGGATTATTTCTAGTACCTATTGAATCAGCAGCATAACAATTTGTAAACGTAAAAAAAACACACATAGAAGCTAACAATTTTAATTTCATAAAGAAAACCCTCATTATTTCTCTATTTACCAGAATCATTCTCATATAAATTATTTATTTTTATTTGTCAAAACCAAAACATTTCCGGATTTAAAAATACAAATGAATAATTTTAATTAATTAAATATAATGAAAAAATTAAGATACAAATCAAAGTTTGATATTTATATGGCCGAATGATACCAAAAATAGTTTTTCTGTCAATTTGAAAGGGAAAGAAAAATATTTTTAAAATTTATAAGGATTTTTATAATGCCATTAAAATATAAAATAAATGAAATATTTAAAATATTCATTATTTATTATTTCATGCAAGAATATGATTATCTTATTTTTGCTAATTCATTAAATTATTAAAATAGTTTTAAAAATTATCTTAAAGTAATTAAAAATAATCCAAAATAAATGGGTAAAATCAAAAATAGTGAAAACGAAATTTTAAAATTGAGGAAAAAAGAAGACAATATTTCATAAAAAAAAGATTTACTCCTAAAGAATCTTATTCTTTAGGAGTAAAGTAGGTATTATTTTGAAGATCCCTACTAGCTAATAATCAGAGATGCTACAAAAATAGATAATGGAACAGCAACATATAACAGACTATTGTGGAAAAACTCTCTAGTTAGAGGTTCTCCAGGGATTGCTATTTAACCTCTAATTTCTAATGGAAAATTTTTATTTATATCAATATTTAGACATGCAACTTGTTCATGGGAGCTAGAGCTTTCTTGAGCAGGACATGAAAATAATATCGATGCAGCAAAAAGAGAACTCCAAGAAGAAACTGGTTTTAAAATAAAAAAAAATGAATCTATTTTATTTTTAGGAAATATGACTCCTGATTCTGTTACTCTAAATCCTATAATTACGATATATTTAATTAAAAATCTACAGAAAAACAAAGAATCTTTTAAAGAAATGGGAGCAATTAACTCAAATATTTTTTTAACCTATAAAGAAACGTTAAATGTATTAAAAAATGGCTTTTATGAGTATACCGATAAAAATTATAAAATAAATAAATTAATGCTAAGATTCTTTTATTAGCTCTGCAATTTTGCAGTATATAATACATAATCCAAAAAATAATTGCTTTTAAGATAAACAAATACTTTTATATCTTAAAAGCAATTCGAAATCTTAAAAAGCGTGAACTGCACATGTAAATTTAAGGAGAAATAGCAAAAATTCTTTCATCTAAAGTTTACACTCCTACTTTTAAGTGGAAACAATTGTGCCAAATAGAGCGAGATTATAGATCGTGTTGAAGAGATGATTTAATTTTAAATTAATTATTTAATGAATTTAATTCAGCAGATAAGCCATCAATTGCATCTTTATTTTCTGATTGTATGGTATATATGGAATAATCTTTTAATATATCTTCATCTTTAAAAATCTTCAAAAATCCAAAATTTGAAGTCGTCATATTTTTTGAACAACGAAAATCTCCAATATTTTTTTCATTTCTAACACTCTGCAAAGCACCAATTAGTTTTTCAGTTAAATTCCCATTCGTTTCTTTAAATCCGGAATCCATTTTTGTTAATACAGATTCTCCAGTTAAGTGATTTCCTGCAATAGCATAAACAAATCTTCCGCTTGAGGTTTCAGAAGTAATCCCACCAGAAAAAGTTGAATAATTATCAACAATATAGTTTTTAATGTTTTCTCCAGTGTAAAAAGCATTAAAAACTTGTTTGCTATTCACGTCCCTTGTTAATGCTAAATACTGTCTTTTATTTGATTCATCAATTAATCCATCTTTTTCGTGTTTAATGAGTTTTTGAATAACCTCATACGCATTTTTACCATTTCCCATTAATCTTGCAGCTCTTCTAAAGTTACCAGCTAAAGGCAATGCCTGTAAATTCATAATTCCAATTCTAGGGGAATATGCAATTAAATATTTGTCTATTAAAGAGTTTCTATATTCATTTGATAAAAATGCATCATTATTTACACAAGATACTAAAACAGAACCAAATTCATTCGTTTTAGTATCTAAAGCAATCATTGAAAACGTTGCATTCGCATTTGAAACTAAAGATAAAGATGCTGTTGTTAATAAAATTTTAAAAAAGAAATTCATGCATTACCTCAATTCATTATTATATTAAATAAGATTACAAAACATCGTAACAAATTTTTTATATTCTATTTTTTTAATTTGTAAAAGGTTATGGTATTTATTTTAAATTATTATTTAGAAAATAATATTTGATTGCTGGATAAATTCGAATAATAAAATTTGATATCTTAATTATCTTAAAAAATAAAGTGAATTAATAAAAAAAAATTCGAAGCATGTGATTAAGTTCTATTGAAGATTTTCACATGTTTCGAATTTTTAATAGCAGAAAAATACTACCAAGCAGGAAAGGCTCCTGGAAAAAGCTCTTCGGTTTTTTTACGAACTTCATCAGAATTCATAATACTCTTTAAATTTTGAAATGCTTTTTTCTCTTTTTCAGACTCTTTCACAACAATAACGTTAATATATGGTTTTGCCGTTTTTGGATTTTCTTTAAATAAAGCTTCAGATGGTTTAAAACCTGCATTTGTAACAAAGTCATTATTTAAAACAACTGCGGTTACATCTAATGCAGAACGCGCTGCCTGAGCTGCATCTACGGATTTAATATCTAAATGTTTTGGGTTAGAAACAATATCTTTAGGGTTTGGAATTTCGCCTACACCGTCTTTTAATTTAATAAGACCAGCAGTTTGTAATAAAATTAGAGCTCTTCCCTGATTACTTGCATCATTTGGAATAACAATTGTTGCTTTATCTCCAATTTCAGAAATTTGTTTTATTTTGCGAGAATATACTGCCATTGGATAAATAAACGTATTTCCTACAATAGCTAATTTATATCCTTTTTTTAATTTTGCTTGCTCTAAAAATGAGACTGTTTGAAATATATTTGCATCAATATCACCTGCGTTTAAAGCTTCGTTTGGAATTTGGTAATCTCCGAAAGTAACTACTTTCAAAGTTAAATCATATTTTTCTTTTGCCAGTTTTTGGGCAACCTCAAGAACTTTTACTGAGGGGCCTGCTGTAATACCTACTTTAATGGTCTCGCCCGCATTTGCCATGTTTATAGAAGTAACACCTAAAAATAATGAAGAAAATAAAGTAACTATTTTAACAAATTTCATACCAAATTCCTTTCGAATTAAGATGCTTAATGAGAAACTTTACGTGTAATAAAATCACCAACAAACTGAATAAATAAAACCAAAGCAACTAAAGTAACAAGAGCTTGCATCATAACAGGAGTATTAAATTGATAATAACCATATTGTATCGCCATATTTCCTAAACCACTTCCACCAACAGCTCCTGCCATAGCGGAATACTCTGTTAAACTAACAAACAAAATAGTGCAGGCATTCGCTATCCCAGGAATGGCTTCAGGTAACAAAACTTTTCTAATAATTTGTAAAGGAGATGACCCCATTGCTTGGGCTGCTTCAATTAAACCACGATTTATAGTTGCTAGTTTACCTTCAACAATTCTTGCAAAAAATGGGATAGCAGCCACACTTAATGGAACCATTGCCGCAGCTGTTCCAATAGAGGTACCAACAATAAATCGAGTAAAAGGAATAATGGCAACCATTAATATAACAAAAGGAACAGACCTTCCAATAGTAACAATACTACTTAATATTTTATGAACTACAGGATTTTCATAAAACATTCCTTTTGATGTTACTGTTAAAGCAATAGCAATTGGTAAACCAAATATAAATGCAGATAATCCAGCTACAAGTACCATATAAATTGTTGCTAATGTAGAATCAAGCAGTGTACTTAATGTTTCCAGAAACATAACCTAAAACCTCAGTCGTAATATTTGAATTACTTAAAAATTCAATTCCTAAATTAATTTGCTCTTGAGCTCCCGATATTTGGCAAAGCATGATGCCAATAGGAGAATTGCTAACAACATCGATATGAGCTTGTAATATATTTATGCGAAGTCCAAATTTCATAACTAAATCAGAAATAATAGTCTCCGTAGCTACATCACCTACAAAAGAAATTTTTAAAATTGGATTTAATCCCTCTGTAGGAAATTGTATTAAGTTTTTTTCAATACTCTCTGGTAATGAAATATGAAAAGCAGACCGAACTAACGCCTTTGTTACGTTTGCTTTAGGATTGCTAAACATTTCTACCATAGAAGAAGATTCAACAATTTGACCATTTTCTATCACAGCAACACGATCGCAAATTGTTTTTACAACTTCCATTTCATGAGTAATTAAAAGAATAGTAACACCAAATTTTTTATTTATTTCTTTTAATAATTCTAAAATAGATTTTGTTGTTTCAGGATCTAAAGCAGAAGTGGCTTCATCACATAAAAGTACTTTTGGGTTTGATGCAAGAGAACGAGCAATCGCAACACGTTGCTTTTGTCCGCCACTTAACTGATGTGGATAATGATCTTCTTTATCCGACAATCCTGTTACTTCTAATAAATATTTAACTCTTTCATTAATTTCTTTTTTATCTACACCAGCAAATTCTAAAGGCAAGGCCACATTTTTAAATGTAGTTGCAGAAGAAAGAAGATTAAAATGTTGAAATATCATTCCAATATTTCTTCTTTGTTTTCTTAAATCTACTTCTTTGAGAGATGTTAAAGAAACGCCATCTAAAATAACCTCACCTTCGCTCGGTCTTTCTAGTAAGTTAACAGTGCGCAGTAAAGTACTTTTCCCAGCACCACTTTTCCCAATAATACCGAAAATTTCACCTTTTGATACTTCAAGATCAATGCCTTTTAAAGCATGTGAAATACCAATCTTTGTTTTAAAGTACTTTTTAATACCAATAAGTTTGATCATAAAAATTGCCTAAAATAATATAAACGATTAAAAATTTATAAATATGATACTTATTTACAGGATAAATTCATTATTATAAATAACAACAACAATATTTTTTATTTTGCATTGATTGATTTATAAAGAGGGAAATTATGACGAATAGATTAAGATAAATGTTCATTTAAGAATCCCGCTTTAGCTGAATTTACGTAGTAAATATGAATGCCCGCAAGCTGACTATCAAATCGGCATTCATGAAATGTAAAACATATTATACTGTTTGAGTCAATAATAAAATGGGAACTAATTATGCTGACAAGAAAGACTTGTTATGTTAAGTTTAAATTTTATATTTTCTAGGAGTTTATTGTGGCAACAAAGTCAATGTTATCAAGTAATAGTTCCTCACAAATCATTACCATCGGACCTGTATTTAAATTTGGTGGTACAAGCATGGGTACCATCGAACGAATAGAACACGTTGCCGAACTTTGTTTAAAATTAAAACCATCCGCAGTTGTTGTGTCTGCAATGTCGGGAGAAACAAATCGTCTTGTCTCATTAGCAAGTGAAATTTCAAATCGAATCGATGTGCCAGAATATGACATGCTAGTTGCTAGCGGTGAACAAGTCTCTGTTTCCTTATTAAGTTTAGCTCTTCGCAAAAGAGGCATTGAACCCTGCCCTATGCTTGCTCCCACAGCAGGAATATTAACGGACTCCCAATTTTCAAGGGCAAGTATTTTAAAGGTAAAGGGCGATGCCATTAAAACTGCGCTTGAAAAGGGTCAGCTTCCCATCATTGCTGGATTCCAAGGTGTAACAGAAGACGGCAGATTGACCTCTCTTGGAAGAGGGGGCTCTGATACCTCAGCAGTCGCTATTGCCGCTGGAATTGGTGCAAAAGAATGCATTATTTATACAGATGTGGATGGTGTTTTTACAACAGACCCTCGTATTTGCAAAGATGCGCGTATTATTCGCACCATTAACTACGAAGAAATGCTTGAAATGGCAAGCCAAGGAAGTAAAGTTTTGCATATAAGAAGCGTTCAACTTGCTGCAAAATGGGGGATAAGACTTGTTGTTAGAAATACTTTTTCAAATGATGAAGGAACAGAAATGAGCACAATAGATACTCCTATTGAAGGAGAAGTTGTTTCCGGAGTTGCCGCAACTCAAAATGAAGCTTGGATCCAAGCAGGTTCCAGTAAAAATCAAAAATTTAATTTAGCTAATGTGTTTACAATTCTTGCTCAAAAAGGTGTTAATGTCGATATAATTACCCAATCAGAACACGAAGGCGGAATGAAAATCAATTTTACCGTGTCTCAACCCGATGCAAAACTTGCTATGGAAACCCTAAAAAGCGAATTTACAGATTTAAAATTAATACTAAGAGAAGATGTATCAAAAATATCAATTGTAGGCGTTGGCATGAGAACACATGCAGGGGTAGCCGCTAGAATGTTTCAAACCCTAGCAGAACAAAATATTGATATTCTTTTAGTAACAACATCTGAAATAAAAGTAGGTTGCTTAATTCCAAGGGAAAAAATGAACCAAGCTGTTCAAGCTCTTCATAAAGAGTTTATTTCATTCGGCCTTTAATATTTCTGCTGCATTTAAACCTGTAAGTTTTTTTAGCTGAGAAATAAACCACCATAAACCAAAAATTGAGATAACAAATTTTGGCAGAGCAATGACAATATAACTTTTCCAAGTCATTTCAGCTAATTCTTTATTAAAAGCCTCTGTCCCAGCAGGGCTAATAATAATATTTATTGCTAAAATATAGTTTAAGACACCACCTAGAAAAAAGGCAAAACCAAAAACCATAGTTACCTGCCACATTAATATTTTAAATTGTCTTTCTGCATTATTTTGCCGTAATTTATTTTCTAAAAGATCAATTTTAAATATATTTTCGTTGTAAATAAAATAGTTTACAAAGGGCTTCCCAATCCAAGCAGATACAATAGTAAAAATCCCTAAAAATGTTGGAATAGCAGCTTCTTGAATAGCAAACCAAAAGCCATCCACCTTATAAAAGGCAAATATTCCTTTGATAAGAACACTTGTAATCCCTAAAATAGCAATGGGACTCGCTTGTTTTCTTTTTGCAAAGTCATAAATCCCAAATACCAAGGGAAAAGCAAGAGCAAGGAGCAAGGTTTTTAAGGGCCCAAGTGTTGAATTTAACTTAGATAAAACCAAAACTGGAATTAAAACATAAAATATGATTGACGCCCAAAGATTTTCCTTTGGTTTTTTTAAATCAGAGGGGGTTTCAATGGCCGCCTCAACCTTTTTATTTTCCATAAAAACTTTCTATAAGCTTAAAATGACAGAAATGACAAAGAACAATAACATAACATATATAGAGACGAAAAGCATATTGTATCTTTTTGAAAGAATAAATCATTAAAGAAAAATATTTTTATTCACAGTAATATCAGCTAAAGTTTTGTTATCTAAGACCTTAAAAAACGCTTGCCTGGCTTCATATAAAATTCCCTTTAAAGAACAGCATGTAGACAGCATACATGTATTTTTTTCAGGATTAAAACATTCTACCAACTCAAAATTGCTTTCCATTTCTTTGATTATTTTGCCTAAATTTATATCTTTAGGCGGATGAGCCAAACAAATTCCGCCACCTTTTCCGCGAATTGTTTTAATCACTCCTTTTTCACCCAATTTATGCACAACACGAGTTAAATGATTTTTTGAAATATGGAATTTATTAGAAATTTCATCAATTGTAGATAAATCATCCTCTTTCGCAGCTAAATAAATAAGCACTCTTAATGAATAATCCGTATATAAGGTTAATTGCATTGGTATGATCCCCAAAAAGTGGACTATTAAATTTCATAATTTTCTTCATATTCTAAAGGTGCATGATAATCAAGGGCAGAATGAGCACGAATTCGATTATAAAACACCTCTAT
>NZ_JBIPMD010000355.1:0-6739 GCF_044369315.1 Silvanigrella sp. | reverse complement strand
GCCGTGAGTCCGAGAATTCTCGCATTTGGAAAATTAGAAACACACCTGCCCCATTTATTTGTTGCAGAGGCTAAATGATGAGCTTCGTCAACAATAATTAAATCTGGCGGTAAATAATTATTCACACGTCTAATAAATGTATCAACGGAACACACTTGTACTAAAATATTATTATTTACAGGATAATCAGGTAATACAAGATTATGTGGAATATTAAAAGCATGTAGTGCGCTTGATATTTGTTCTATCAATTCTATTCTGTGTGCAAAAATATAAACACGGTTACCTTTTTGTTGTGCTAGTTGTGTTATTGCTGATATAATTACAGTTTTACCCGCACCCGTTGGCAATACCCCTAAGATGTTCTTGTTTCTTAAGAATGACTTTCTTAGTTTATTTAAAAATTCCTCTTGATAATTTCTTAGGATCATTTCTTAAAACCTCCGAGATAATTATCATCTAACAAAAAAACTTAAACACAAAATGCAGTTATCCCATTTGGTTATTTATCCTATTGGGATATTTAGCCCATTAGGCTATTTGGACTAATTGCATTTTTTATTTTGTCCTTTGTTTAGTAAGATAAAACCGCCGTAATTTAATCACCAAAGGGGGACAGAATGAAACAAGTATCTATTAATTCAAAAATGCACGAATTAATTAAAAAGAACGCAAAGAAACACAAAATTACTATGATTAGTTACCTAACAATTATTATAAAAAATGAAATGGAACAAAATGAAACAAGAAATGCAAAAGCAAATGGAGATGATAAACAGTTTAAAAACTGCGGGTAAATTAAAAGAAGCTGAAGAAATCGAAACAAGTTTTAAAAAAATTTATGGTGAATATATATCAAACGAAACGTATCAAAATCATCACGCTATTTCACGCTCTAAAATTTTAAAATTATTAGAATCTGAGTGGCATTTTTATAAACATTTTTTAGATCCAAAGCGTCCTAAATTTAAAGAAACAGCGGCAATGATAGCAGGAACTCATCGGCATATTGCAATTTTAGAGCCTGATTTATTTGATAAAATGTTTGTTTGCTATAAGGGTGAAGGTGACAGACGTACTAAAGAATACAAGGAATTTGCAGAAAAACATAAAGATAAAACTGTCCTTAAAGAAGAGGAATTTAATGAAATTCTATATTGTAGAGACGCTGTTTTAAATGACCCAGTTGCAAAAGTTTTATTAAAAAATGGCTTGTATGAGAGAGCCTATTTTTTAGATGATAAAGACGATGGTATAAGTAAAAAAATAAAGCTTGATATTATTTCAGATCTCGCAATATCAGATATAAAAAAATGCCAAAATGCGAATAAATACGAATTTGAGTTTGACGCTGGAAAATTTAATTTAGTCATACAAGCAGCATATAGTTTGGATATTTATGAAAAAATTTCAGGAATTAAAAAAGACAATTTTGTTTTAATCGCTGTTGAAGAAAAATACCCATACAATGTTTATTGCTACGATTTTAAAGATGAAGACTTAAATTTAGCAAGAGAACATATTGATTTAGCTTTAAAATTATATAAAAAATGTTCTGAAACTAACACATATAAAAAAACAAATTATCCCATAAGAACTTTAGATATTCCAGAACGTTTTAAGCTTAGGAGAATAGGATAATGTTACAGACAGTTGATAATAAAGAAACAAGTTTAACAAAAACAAATACAGAAATGCAAACAAAAGCGATTCAAGCACAAGCTGCGGTTTTTATGGCTAAACAATTTCCTAGAGATTTACATACTGCGGATTCAAAAATTACTAATATTTGTAAAAGCAAATCATTAGCAAATATTGCTTTGTATAGTTACTCAAGAGGAAATCAAATTGTATCGGGTGCTTCCATTAGATTAGCCGAAACAATAGCGCAAAATATAGGAAACTTTCAAAGCGGCGCAACCATTTTAGAACGTGGTAAGGGCTGGACAAAAGTAGAATCGTGGGCTTGGGATGTTGAAAACAACAACTTTGCTAGTAGGGTTTTTGTTGTAGATCATGTAAGAGAAACAAAGAAAAGTAACACTGGAAAAATAGAATTAACCTCAGAGCGCGATATCACGGAATTAATTTTAAACATGGCAGCAAGACGTAGACGTGCTTGTATTTTAGAATTAGTTCCTTTTTATATCACTGAAAATGCGGTTGCAGAATGCAAAAAAACACTTTCAAAAGAATTTAGTGAGTCCCCTCAAGAACAAATCAAAAAAATATTAATTAAATTTTCTGAAATTGGCGTTACTAAAAAGATGATAGACAACTATTTAAAACACGATATTGAATTAATAAATGAAGAAGAAATAATTAATTTGAGAGGAATTTACAACGCAATTAGTTCAGGTACAAAATCACGAGAAGATTATTTTGTATTTGAAGAAACAAAAACAAGTAAATTAAATAACGCCATAGCCGCTGAAATTATTGAGGTTTCCCATGCTAACTAATAGCGCAAGATTAATTGGAAGAGTTGGATCAGAAATTGATTTTAAGAATGATAAAATCACAGTTGCAAATTTTTCTTTAGCAACAAAAGAATATTTCACTAAAAATGAAAAAAGTAATGAGATAACAGATTGGCACAAAATCGTAGCATTCGATAAAACCGCTGAAAATATAAATAAAATAGTAAAAAAAGGCGACTTAATCGAGGTTTTAGGAAAAATTAAATCAAGATCATGGGATGATAAAGACGGAATAAAAAGATCTGTTACAGAAATTATTTGTTTTGAATTTATGCTCTTTCCTAAATCAGAAAATAAAAAGGATAATATTACAGAAAATAATACATCACCACCAAAAAATATAAATCGTCCAATGGCGGATGATATTCCATTTTAAGGAAAAAAATAATGAATGAAGTTGACCCAATATTAAAAGGATTAAACACACCAGCAGCGTATTTAATTTATTCTTTAATTGTTCTTTATGGAGTATATCGCTTTATAATGAACATATCAGAAAAATTTATTGAAAAAGTAACAGCTCAACTTGCAAGTATTAATACTGCAATTAATAACACTAATTCAGAGCTATCAAAAACAAGAGAAAGTCTTGTTGGACTTCAGCATCAACATTTGAATTTAGAAGATAGGGTGGAGAAAATCGAGGATAAAATTAAATGAAATTATCAGATAATTTTACTTTAGAAGAAATGGAATTTTCAAAAACTGCAATTGAAAGAGGAATAAAAAACAAGGCTAATGATAATATTATTTTTAATTTAAAATTGATGTGTGAAAATTTATTAGAAGCTCTCAGGAGCGAATTAAAATGCAGTATTAAAATATCATCAGGTTATCGTTGTCCCGAACTAAATAAAGCAGTTGGCGGCCGTGAAAACTCAAAGCACACAAAAGGGCAGGCTGTTGATATTTATGTTGATAAATTTAGTCCATTTGAGCTATTTAATTACATTAAAAATAATAAAAATATTTTTGACTATGACCAATTAATCTTTGAAAAAACAAAAAATAAGAAATGGATTCATATTTCGTATTTAAGTAAAGAAGAAAATCGCAAACAAGATTTTATAATGGAGTTTTAAAATGGAAAGTAGTTTTAAAGAATTTATGCTAAAAACTTTTAAAAATTTAGATATGTACCCTTATTTAGAAGATTTATTTTCAAATATAGATAATTTTATTGATGATTTTAATTCTTTTAAAAGCCCTTTTTTAAATATTACAATGCCACCAAGGCATTTAAAAAGTGAAACTGTCACAATTAGACTACCAGCTTATATAAACGAAAAGTTTTCTGATTTAAATATTGGAGTATTTTGTAACAATCAAGATTTAGCAAATCGTTTTAATAATAATTTTAAAGAAATTTGTCCAAAGAAAAAAATTAAAAATAATATTCAATATTTTGGATTTAACACTGGTTTAGGATGTAGAGATTTTGATCTTATTATATTTGATGATTTAATTCGATATTTAAACGAAAAAGATAGTGAGCGTTATAAAGAAATTTTACACGAGCAAATACCGTATATAGTTAGACGTCTAAATACTCCATATAATAAACCAGCAGGTTTAATAAATTGTCATACTCGCTGGAGTTGCGACGATCAAACTGGAATTTTAATGGATAATTATAAAGATAAAAATTGGAAAGTATTAAAATATCCATTTTTTAATTTGCTCACAGACCGCTTTAAGGTTGAAAATGTTTTGAATCACATTAAATCCGATGAAATATTTAAAGCTTTATATTTGCAAGAGCCTATAAAAAAATGACTTTAAAATACAAAATTATAATCTGCTTTGTTACTTTAGTTGCTGTTTTTTTTGCTGGCCGTTTTTCTCGACCAGAGGCACAACCTGCGGTGGTAAAAACTCAAAAGGAAGAAAAGCAATCGGTAAATTTAGTTGATTCAAAACAAGAGGAAATAAAATCGAAAACAATAAAGCATAAAAACAAAATCAAATTGTCAGAAAAAAAACCTGATGGTTCTGAAAAAACGCTTGAAATTGTGTCAAATGATACAAATGAAATTACAAGCGGCCAAATTTTAAATTTATCCACTTTAGATAGTGAGACTAGGACTAGTGAAAAATTCGAGCTTAAAATACCTAAAAACAATTTAGCGATAGAAACTCAACTAGGAATTGAAAATAAATTTAAAAACTTTTCAGAACTTCCAAAATCATTTGAATTTTCGCCTAATATTTCAGCAAAACTTGATTACAGGGTAACAGGCGGCCTATGGGCTTTTGCAAGAATTAAACACGAAATTTTTAACAACAATAACTCTTGCGAGATCGGGATCTCGCACAGACTCGAATTTTAATATCGCCGTCCCTAGTAGACGGTCCAAAAACAACGCTAAGGAAATAATTATTATGAAACAAATTTTAAATTATCAAGTGGAACAAGTGAATCAAGATCAATATTGGGACACCTACTATAAAAAGTTTATGCAGGACTTCCCAGACGAGCTAACTTTTATTCGAGAGGGAATATTGACAAAAGATCAACTTGAAAAAAGAAAAAACCTATTAAAAATGACTTCAAATATCTCACATCATTTTATTTTAAAAGATGGTGATAAAGCTATTGCATTGTTTAGAGGTGAACAAAAAGACGTAGATGTTTATTATTTGCGCCACGGAGTAGTCAAAAAAGAATATAGAAAACAAGGAATTTTATCCGAATGTTTAAATAAAGCAATTGAGTTTTGTAAAGAATTAGGATTTGTCCAAATTACATGCTGCTTTGTTTTATCAAATAACAACATATTGGCGCAAATGATCAAAAAAGATTTTTTCCTTACAGGTATAGAAACACATGCGGAATATGGTCAACTAGGTTGGTTAACACATTTTTTAAATGAAGATCTAAAAAAGGCTTATTTATTTAGATGTGGAATGGTCGAATTTTCTAATAATTTATTTATTAATTCAGAAGGAAATTCAAAAAAATTACTGGATAAATTAAGCGGTTGTTTTTAATAGCAACCTGCTTAAATAAGTTCTTAAATCCATGTGTAAGTCAGCAGCTTTTTTAACTAATTGATAGTAAACATCATCATCTATATAAACTCGTTTTGATTTTTTAATATTATTTCTGTCGGCTAAACCATGCTTTAAATGATCATCACAATAATATTCACCGTTGTAAATTCTTTTATTGGTTAATTTGCCACACTCAAGGCAAGTTATTTTCATATAAAATTCCTCCGTAAAAATTAAACCTGACTCATTATATACAAATTCTTTTTAATTTCAAGATATTATGGTTATAAAATTAACATTTTTATAACTTTCCAAGTAAATTTCTTAATCTAAAGAACTGAACATTTTGAGTCATATAACCTTCTATTTAAAAAGGACAATCAAAATCATTTTTGACTTTATCCTGAGTAACATCAAATTGTTTATCATTTTTATTTTTAAATTCCAATATTTTTTTAGCAAAACTTTTCTTTCTACCACAAAGGATATCTGAACTAATCGGATGTTTTTCTTTATCAATTTTAGCGTTCCAAATTCGCAATTTTTTATTATTCTTTTTTGGATGGAAGAAGTTTTTATCTGTTAATTCAAAAGAAACTATTGTTTTTAATTTTGGAATTAAATTTTTTAATTTATAATGCCTCGAATCTGTGACACATAAAATAAGCTTATCTTCATTAAATATTCCTATTTTTCGATTGTAGCGAACAACTGTTAATTTATGATTGCTTAAATTAACAGCATTTATTTTTGTGGTATCAATTTTTTTGATATTGCTGTTTTCAGCAAATACACTGTTAATTAAAATTAAATCAGGCTTAATTTTTGACTCGCCTGCTAGGGTCACAGGATTTTGTTTATTTTCCTCTTCCACAGCAGGGCATGCTGGAATAGGGGCAATGCTTAGGGCAGGGGGTGGCTCCCTTCTGGTATTTGACGGCTCTAAAATCGGGCATAATTTTAGACCCGAATCAAAATAAAAACTATCGTCTGCTAAAAAATCGGGCAAACAGTCTGGCTTAATGCCAAATGTCTCTTTTCTGTTCCTATATATAGAGCGAACGGTGTTTTTAATTTGATAGCTTTTGCATTCCTGCGAACTCTCAAAATTTGTAATCCATTTTATACGTAAGTTTATCTTTTCTAATGCTTCTAACTCGGAATAACCCGCCATTTTATAGTATACTGCCCAAGACCAAATCGCTAAATTTCTTTCACCGTCTTGAACTAATTCTGGTCTAATTAATTTAGGATCTACCTTTTTA
>NZ_JBIPMD010000189.1:0-6792 GCF_044369315.1 Silvanigrella sp. | reverse complement strand
CAATGGCTTCAATTAATTTGTTACCTTATTAATCGCACTGCTTACTTCCACGCTGATGGCTAATCTTTACGTGGGTGAGATTCGCACTCACTGGTTCTTACGCACTTATCTTGGCGCACCATAATTATCTTCGTTTGTGGATATTTTATTTTTACTAAAATGGATTACTTTCGTATTTGTAAAAAAGTTTAAATTATTTTTCTTAAAAAATAAATTACTACGTTCAATAAATAATCTTGGATCTATACTTGCTTCATTGGGTAAATAATATCCTGCGGAGTAATTTTCAGAATAATGTCCAATGAATTGTTCTTTATTCACATCATTAATGTCTTTATAATTAATATTGATATTTCTCATTTTAAGACGACTTAGAGCATTGTCTAATTTGTATTTTTCTCTATAAAGAGCTAAATGAGCTGTCCCTTGCCGCATAAAGAGATCGCTCGATTGTATGGAGTTTAATATTTCGGGCCATAGATCTAATGAGTATAATCCTAATTCAAAAACCAGATCTGTTGATTCAATTGCTTCCGACCAAGGCGCAATCATTCCTGCTGCTGTAGCAGCACAGGAATGAGTTGATAAAATGTCATCTTTTTCAAAAAGAGAAATATGATAATTTTTTTTTAGAAGTTCAATTGCTATAAGGCGCCCCATAATTCCAGCACCCATAATTCCAATTTTCACTTATGTTACCTCTTTCTTTTTACTACTTTTTTTCATCGTAAATTTGAGAACTGATTCTCATAGAACAAAATCGGGGACCACACATGGAGCAATATGGAGTATGTAAGTTTTTTTCCTCTGGTAAAGATTCATCATGATGTTTTCGTGCTGTTTCAGGATCTAGTGATAAATGAAATTGATCTTCCCAGTGAAAATGGTAACGAGCGAATGATAACGCGTCATCTCTACTTCGTGCAGCGGGATGTCCTTTAGCAAGATCCGAAGCATGAGCGGCTATTTTATAAGCAATGAGACCTTGTTTTACATCATCTTTATTGGGTAAACCCAGGTGTTCCTTTGGTGTAACGTAACAAAGCATAGCGCACCCATACCAGCCTATCACAGCAGCACCAATTGCGCTTGTAATATGATCGTAGCCAGGAGCAAAATCGGTTGTTAGAGGTCCAAGAGTATAAAAGGGAGCTTCATGACAATATTCAAATTGTTTTTCCATATTTTCTTGAATCAAATGTAAAGGAACATGGCCTGGTCCTTCAATCATTGTTTGTACATCATAATTCCATGCTATTTTTGTAAGTTCACCAAGGGTTTTTAGTTCTGCAAATTGGGCTTCATCATTTGCATCGGCAATGGAGCCAGGGCGTAAGGCATCTCCAAGAGAAAATGAAATATCGTAGTGACGCATAATTTCACAAAGCTCTTTAAAATGAGTATAAATAAAATTTTCTTTATGATGTGTTGTACACCATTTTGCCATGATGGCTCCGCCACGAGAGACAATTCCAGTCATTCTATTTTTGGTTAATTGCACATGAGGTAACAAAATACCGGCATGTACTGTAAAGTAATCAACCCCTTGTTCTGCTTGTTCTATAATAATATCTCGATATACATTCCAATTTAAATCTTCAATAATCCCTCCAACTTTTTCTAATGCTTGGTACATGGGAACTGTTCCAACGGGAATAGGTGAATTTCTTAAGATCCATTCTCTTGTTTCTTTAATATTTTTTCCTGTAGAAAGATCCATTATTGTATCTGCACTCCATCGAAGAGACCAAAGTAACTTTTCTATTTCACCTTCTATCGAAGAATGAATTGCAGAATTTCCTATATTTGCATTTACCTTTGTTAAAAAAGATCTCCCAATAATCATGGGCTCAACTTCAGGATGATTTATATTTGCAGGAATAATGGCTCTCCCATTTGCAATTTCTTTTCGAACAAATTCTGGTGTAATTATTTCTGGAATAGTAAAATTTTTATTTCTACTTTTTAAACGATTTTCTCTTTCTAAGTTTTTTTCAAATAAAGTTTCATTTTTTTGCGATTCTCGGATGGCAACATATTCCATCTCTTCAGTAATAATTCCTTTTTTTGCATAAGACATTTGACTGGTAGAACCCTGTATTGGGTTTCTTTTTAATAGCCATTCTTTTCTTAAAGGGTATAATCCTTCTTTAATATTAATATTGATATCTTGATCTGAATAGGGACCAGAAGAATCATAAACATATAATTTTTTTTCTGTATCTTTTTTCTTATTTCCTAATATTTTTATTTCTCGCATGGGAACTTTTATATTATTTATAGATCCATTAATGTAAGTTTTTTTACTTTCTGGCTGGTCTTTAAAAATTTCTTTTGGATTAAAATTATCAAAAATTTCCACCTGGTGATTCCTTTATTTAAAAAATATTTTAGAAATCCAGCTAAATTTATGGAAAAGAAAACAAAGATGTGTTTAATTGATTTTAGGTAAAATTTTTGCTTTTGCGTCGAATGCAAAATAAAATTTTTGAAATGTTTTTGTAAGACTTTATTAAACAAAACTTATCACTCTTCCTACGCTGGCATAATCCAGATCAGGTTCCAAGAGTTTAGCTGAAATAGCAATCTCAGCCCGGTAAGGGCTCCTCTGGTGATCACGAATTTTATAACTTTAATTTTTTAGGATGTCTAGTCATGAAAATCGAAGACGACTACAAACATTATGATAAAGCCTTAACGATCGCAGGTTCAGACTCGGGTGGAGGAGCAGGAATTCAGGCAGATTTAAAAACATTTCATGAATTTAAGTGCTATGGAGCTTCTGTCATTACAGCTGTTACTTCTCAAAATACTTTAGGTGTTTATGCAATACATGAGACTCCAAAAAATATCATCATCTCTCAATCAGACTGTGTTTTATCCGATATTGGATTTGATGCAATTAAAATTGGGATGCTTTTTTCTAAAGATATTATTGAAATTGTTACAGATAAATTATTATCTTATTCTTGTAAAAATATAGTTTTGGACCCTGTTATTTTTTCAAAAAATAATTTTAAATTAATTGAAGATGGTGCTTTGGAAAAATTAAAAATAAATTTATTTCCAATTACAGATATTTTAACACCAAATTTACCCGAAGCGGAACTTATTTTAGGAAAAAAAATCAATTCATTAAATGAAATGAAATATGCTGCTATCGAATTATTATCTATGGGCCCTAAATCGGTCATTATTAAAGGAGGGCATTTTTATCATTCATCGGTTTCTCCTGATTGTATGGCGATGCGTGAAAATTCAAAAGTAAAAATTTTATGGTTAGAATCAAATAAAATAGAAACGAAAAACTCTCATGGAACAGGTTGCACTTTTTCTTCTGCTATTACTGCGCATTTGGCAAAAGGTTTTTCAGCAGAAGAGTCCTTTCGAGCGGCTAAAAAGTATATAACAAATTCTCTATTAAAAGGATCTTTGTATAAGATAGGAAATGGAATGGGGCCTGTTTGTCATTTTAACGACTAGTTGAAAAATAATTATGAAAAAATAAAATATATAAATTCTTTTTTGCCAGATAGATAATTCCATTATATATTGTTTTTATAGTCTAAAGAGCAAGGAGTTTTTATGGGCGTAATATTTAGGCAAATAAAAGATCTCACATCATCAACTTATACCTATATTATTGGAGATTCCCTTACTAAAGAAGTCGCAATAATAGACTCTGTACGAGAAAATGTGAATGAGTATAAAGATTTGTTATTTAAAAATGATTGGAATTTAAAATATTTAATTGAGACGCACACTCATGCAGATCATATTACGGCTATCCTGCAACTTAAAAAACATTTTCCATTTTCGGAAGTGATTGTAGGAAAATTTTCGGAAGCTATCTATGAAGTTACAAAATTAAAAGATAAAGATCATCGAAAAATTGGAAGTTATTCAATTCAATTTTTTGAAACTCCAGGCCACACAAAAGATTCTATTTCTATTTTGTTTGATAATAATCGTTTAATGACGGGTGATTGTTTATTTATTGGTTCTTGTGGAAGAACTGATTTTCAGCAAGGAAGCATAAAAGATATGTATTTTTCTTTAAATAAAATCATGGAATTACAAGAAGATACTTTAATTTATCCTGGGCATGACTATAACAACCGATTTATTTCAAATATTAAAGAAGAAAAATTATTAAACAAAATGGTTAAACTTATAAATTATGATGATTTTGAAAAAGAATTAAATTCGTGGAATTTGCCACCACCAAAAAAAATAAGTGAATCAGTACCCGCAAATATTTTAGGTGGTTTGGAATGAATTTTACATGGGAACTACATTGACTGCAGAAGGGCCTTTTTGTCCTTGTTGAATTTGAAACTCGACTTTTTGTCCTTCAGCGAGCGATTTAAAGCCATTGCTATTGATGGCTGAAAAGTGAACAAAAACATCTTTAGATCCATCATCAGGTGTAATAAAACCAAATCCCTTAGTTTCATTAAACCATTTTACTGTTCCTTTTATTTTAACACTACTATCCATATTTTTCGAACCTCCAAATGATACTGTAATCAGTATATATAAAATGATTTGTTTTGTAAACGATTTTCATTTTTTTAAAATTTATTTTAATAGCAAAAAAGCATAAACTATTTTGCATTTTGATAGATTCTGTTCTCAGTTTTTTATTGAGAGCTTCTAGTTCTCCACTTTTATTCATTTTTTCAACTACGACAGCAACTTTATCTGCAATATTTTTGTAGTTTTTATTTATATAATGATACAAATCTATTCTGCCTGTTAAGGGTAAAGATAATGGTTTAATTTTGTCGCTTAGTTTTAATCTTTTTAAAATAATTAAAGCATTATATTCATCGGTAATAAATAAATCAATACGGTCTTTCAAATTCATTTCTATCAATTGTTCTAATGTATTGACTGAAAATACATTTGGCATATTTTTTGTTGCTTTTTCTACATAAACAGAGCCTTTTATGATGCCAATTCTATATTGTGAAATAGAATTCCACCCATCAACTTTTATACTATTATTATTTGAAAATGCTTTCAGTTGCATATAATTTATAGCGGGTGTGATTCGAATTAACATGGGATGTTCTTCCCCAAAGGAAAAAGGTCTATGAACTTCGGCAACCACTCTTCCTTGTGTTACTTCTTCAATAGCTCTAAAACCAGGTAAATCTACAAAATAAACATTTATATTTAATTTTGAGTAAATTTCTTTTAGAATTTTCGAACCTAAAATTTGATTTTCCGTGTACATAATTTTAGCGATATCAATATTGCCTTGATTTTGGGAATACGATTTTTGATTAAATAATAATAACATAAGACTAATCATTAATATTTTCATGAATCACCAATAGATTTGATAAGTTTAGGTTTATATATAATTTCTAATATAAACCTAAACTTATCATATTTTAATTATTTAATGAGATAATTTTTTGGCAATATAAAAATAAATAATAAAAAAGAAGGAAAAAAGAAACTCTTTCTTTCCTTATAAGGACTGTTCTAAAGTTGTTTCTTTTGTCTTTTTAATCATTCTTTCTCTGTCGATCATGGTATGTAATAATGTAACTGCTGCTGGAGTGATACCACTAATTCTTGATGCTTGACCAAGTGTACTTGGATTATGACGTTTTAACTTTTCTACAACTTCACGCGAAAGACCGCTCACTTTACTATAATTAAATTCTTTTGGAATCCATACATGATCAAATGTTTTTAATTTGTCGCTTAAAGTTTCTTCTCTTTTAATATACCCATCGTATTTTACTTCTATTTCAAGACATCTTAAAATACGAAGATCATAATTTGAAATAAGACCCGAATCTCTTAAATTACGTATATTTGTTTCTGGCCTTTTTAAATAAGCTTCTAATGTTACATTAGTGGAGACTTCAGGTAATTGAAATGAAGTTAATTTTGCATTTAATTCAGGCGTAGGATTTAACCAAATTCCTTTAATGCGTGCTCTTTCTGATTCCATTTTTTGAATACGATCTTTAAACTCAACATAGATCTCTTCGTTAATAAGTCCAAGTTTTTTTCCATATTCGGAAAGTCTGGCATCAGCGTTGTCTTCTCTTAATTTTAATCTATTTTCAGCACGACTTGTAAACATACGATAAGGTTCATTTGTTCCAAGAGTTGTAAGGTCATCAATTAAAACGCCAATATAGCTTTCTGATCTGCTCAAAATAAAAGGGGCTTTCCCATCTGCTTTTAAAGCGGCATTAATTCCTGCAATTAAACCTTGGGCAGCAGCTTCTTCATATCCTGTTGTGCCGTTTAATTGTCCTGCAAAATATAAATTCGCAATTTTTTTTGTCTCTAGAGTGGGGTGTAGTTCTGTAGGTTGAACATAATCATATTCAATCGCATATCCTGGCTTCATAATAATGACATTTTCAAAACCAGCAATTGTCTTTAAAAAGGCTTCTTGAACGTGAATAGGCAAACTCGTGCTGATTCCATTTGGATATATTTCGTGAGTTTGATAGCCTTCTGGTTCAATAAAAATTTGGTGGCTGATTCTTTCTGGGAATTTAACAACTTTATCTTCAATACTAGGGCAATAGCGAGGCCCAATGCCTGTTATGATTCCACTATATAATGGAGATAAATGCATGTGGTTACGAATGACTTCATGTGTTTTTTCATTGGTATGAGTAATGTAACAAGGAACAAGTTTTTGGTTCATTTCTTTTGTTCGCATGCTAAAAGGAACAAAATCAGGATCGCTATCTTGTCTCTCTAGTTTTGAAAAATCAATAGAACGGGCGTCTAGGCGTGGAGTAGTCCCTG
>NZ_JBIPMD010000357.1:0-21362 GCF_044369315.1 Silvanigrella sp. | reverse complement strand
AAACCATCTTTAACGGCATCGCTTGTTAAGTATCCTTTACCAGTTCTTACGGTAATTTCTGCTTTAAATTTTCCGCCTGCTCCAACCGTACAAATGACGTGATCAGGGTTTAAAATGCGAAGCGATCCGTCTGAAATGACATCAGATCCCCTTACTACCTTCGGACCTACAACATCGATCATAGCGGTTTTTTCACCTTCTGTGTCGAGCCATACATCCAAAGCTTTCAAGTTTAAAACAACCTCTGTTACATCTTCTGAAACGTCAGGAACTGTCGAAAACTCATGCTCTACTCCTTCAATGCGCAAACCTACAACAGCAGCACCTTGAAGAGAAGAAAGCAAAACACGACGCAATGCGTTACCTAACGTAGTACCAAAACCACGCTCCAGAGGCTTAGCTATAAATCTCCCAAAAGCAGAAGAAATATCTTCTTTTTCAATAAACTGCGGCTTTAACAGCGCCTTCCAGTTGCTCTGCATTATTGACTCCGTCAACTTTTCCGTTTCGTATTTTGCCCCAAAGTACCTTTTGAGCTTTTATAAATATAAAGGCTCACTTGTCATTGCTCATGCATTATAGTTCTTAGAATATCAAGAACTTATTTTACAAAAAGCACGACTAAGCGATACAAGTTGCCTTGTAGCACTATTTTTAACATTTACCAAGAGAAAACGATAAAGCATTAAACTAATAACACCAATTAATCCATCGTGTTAAAAGTTTGACTGCCTTATCAATTAGCTTAAAAGTACTGTCAAAACAAATCTGAACTTTATGCAAGTTCAGTTAGATTTAATGAACACTCTATAATCAAAAAAGATCATAGTTTTTTAGGTGTTTAAAACATATGGACTATAAGTTATAATCCAAAACAAAGCATAATTTCATTTTAAAGAAATTATGCCTCGCATTTTGTTATTAAACCCTACGACGCTTAGGCGGTCTGCATCCATTGTGTGGAACAGGTGTTGCGTCTTTAATAAGTGTTACTTTAATTCCAGTTGCAGAAATAGCACGTACTGCGGACTCTCTGCCTGAACCTGGGCCTGTAACTATAACTGAGCAACTTTTCATTCCACAGTCAATCGCCTTACGTGCAGCATCTTCTGCAGCAACTTGTGCGGCAAATGGAGTACTACGGCGAGATCCTTTGAAACCTTTGCTACCAGAACTTGACCAAGTAATAACGTCACCATTCGCATCTGCAAATGTAACAATTGTATTGTTAAAACTTGCAGAAATAGTAGCTATTCCAGTTGGAACATTGCGTTTAACACGCTTTTTCTTTGATACTACCTTATTCATTATCAAAATACCTCACACTTTAGAAGTTACTTCTTCTTATTCGCTACCGTCTTCTTTGGACCTTTACGCGTACGCGCATTTGTTTTCGTTCTTTGTCCACGAGCAGGTAAACCTTTACGGTGACGAAGACCACGATAACAACCCAAGTCCATCAAACGTTTGATGTTGGATTGAACAAGACGACGCAAATCACCTTCTACAGTGTGGTTTGTATCAATAAGCTTTCTTATGGCGTTAATCTGATCGTCGTTAAGATCTTGGGTACGCATGTCTCTATTTATAGACAATTGATCCAATATCTTTTGAGAGGATTTACGACCAAGACCATGTATATACGTAAGCGAAATTTCGATACGCTTGTTACGCGGAATGTCAACGCCCGCAATTCTTGCCACAACTAACCTCCGATATTTTTCTATTAACCTTGACGCTGCTTGTGCTTTTTATTTTCACAAATAACTCTTACTACACCAACGCGACGAATTACTTTGCATTTATCGCAAATTGGCTTTACACTAGCTCTAACCTTCATTAGCAAAAACTCCTAGTAAAAACTCACAAAAATATTATTATTTAGACCTAAAAACAATTTTAGCTCTAAACCTGCCATCTTTAGTCTTATCATTTGGATTCAATTCAACTTTTACTCTATCGCTAGGTAAAATATTGATGCAATTCATTTTCATTCGACCAGATACATGAGCTAAAACCTTGAGACTATTGTCGAGTTCTACTATAAACAAATTGTTAGGTAATTTTTCAGCAACGATACCTTCCAATTCAACCTTTTTAGGTTTGTCATCTTCTTCTAGCTCAACCTTTTTGGCTTTATCGTCTTCGTCAAACTTCACCTTTTTAGGTTTATTTTCATATTCAGCCATTTACATTCATACTCCAATGAGAACAAAGAGCGTTATTGGGTATCCCAATCTGCTGCTTAAATCAAGTTCAATCTTTATTTTCTTAACAAAATTGATACAATTTCAGCATAAACAATTTCAGGTTGACGTAACCCATCAATAATGCTTAAGTTATTTCTATCAGCATAGTACGAAACCAAAGGTTCAGTTTCCTTTTGGTAAACAGTAAAACGTCTTTTTACTGTTTCAGGTTCATCATCTTTACGACGAAACATTGTCCCCATTTTTTCACAACTACTACAAACATAATTCGCTACGTCTGTTCCAGATGTAATGGAATCAATCTTACCGCAAGAAGAACAAGTCCATCTTTTTTCAAATCTCTCTAGCAACTTGTCTAGGTCCGCAGATAGCGAGAGAACTAAATCCACTTTGCTAGAAAATTTGCTGATAAGAACATCAAATTCTTTTGCTTGAGAAAGGTTTCTTGGAATGCCATCTAACAAAATGATGTCACTTTGTTTAGGTTTCATTACATTTAAAGTACTTTCAAGGCATTCAAAAATTGATTTATCATCAACTAAATGTCCAGACTCAACAATACTTTTAACTTTTAATCCAAGAGCCGATTCGGAAGCAATTTCCTGACGGATGATGGCGCCAGTTGAGATATGCTTTACTCCTAGGCGTGCGCTTAAAAGAGAACATTGAGTCCCTTTGCCTACGCCTGGAGGGCCTAAAAAAATGATTACCTTCATTTATAACCCTGCTTCATAGCCTTGTATCATTATTAGCTGTTGTTGTATCTCTTGATTGAGATGGGAAAATCAGAAAATCATACTTTTGAGTTGCAAGTTGTGCTCTTACTTGGCGGATTGCTTCAAGACCCACACCAACAACAATCAAAAGAGATGTCCCGCCAAAAGTCATTTGTTGAGAGAATGCAGAACCAATTAGTGAAGGAACGACAACAATAAGATTCATGTAAATCGCACCCGCAAAGGTAAGACGAGTTACAACAGTATCTAAAGCTTCTGCAGTTTCACTACCTGGACGAACCCCTGGTATGTAAGCATTTTGCTTTTTTAAGTTTTCAGCAACATCATCTGATTTAAAGACAATAGATGCGTAGAAAAAGGAAAAGAACATGCCTAATACAACAAAGACCGCATTATATAACCAATGACCTGGTAAAAAATCAGCTAACCAAACATTACCAGCCGCACTTCCAAAGCTTAGGAAAGTTGCGGGAACAGCAAGAATAGTAGAAGCAAAAATGGCAGCCATAATACCAGCCATATTTACCTTTAAAGGTAAGTGTGTTGCTTGCGCAGACATTACTCTTTTTCCAACTAATCTTTTTGCATAATGAATTGGAACTTTTCTATAACTTTGCTCAAAAAAAGTAACAGCAAATACAAGAAGTAAAGCAAAGGCAACAATACCAAGAGCTCCTAATAAAGCCCCGCTATTTTGTTTTACCATTTCAATTATTGTATTGGCTGAAGATGGTAAATAAGCAACGATACCTGCAAAGATAAGTAAACTAATTCCGTTTCCAATACCCTTATCTGTAATCTGCTCACCTAACCACATCACAAAACAACTTCCAGCAGCCATTAGAACACAAGACATGAGTCTAAAAGATAAGCCAGGATCGAGAACGATCATCCCACCATTAGGTCCTCTTGATGCCTCTAATCCAGCAGATAATAAATAAGCTTGGACAAGGGCTAAAAGGACAGAAAGACTCCTTGTAATGCGGGTAATCTTTTGTCTGCCTACGCCACCCTCTTTTTGCATTTGTTCCAATGAAGGAACAACTACAGTCATGAGTTGAATAATAATACTTGCAGAAATATAAGGCATTACCGCAAGGCTAAAAATGGAGAAGTGACTTAACGCACCGCCTGAAAACATATTAAATATTTTTAATAAACCAGCACCCTGCTGACTTGCAAAAAGAGCGAGCTCTTTTGCATCAATACCTGGCACAGGGATATGCACTCCAAAGCGGAAAACGAGAAGTGCTAACAATGTAAACAACAAACGCTTTACAAGGACATTTTCTGTCCAGCCACTTCCCTGAGGCATCCTCTGGTTACTCCTCGATGGTTACGCCTTTTGCGAGCAGTTTTTCACGTGCTCCAGAAGACATAACAAAGTTTTTCACAGTTTTAAGATCTGCAGGTACATCACCCATTGAAAGTAATTTCGCGATGCCTTTAGCTACAAAGCCTTGACCATCTAAAATGCCGTTTTCAATGTATTGTGAAGAATCTTTTAAATTTAAAGACTCAACGTTAATTGCACAAGCATTTTTAAATCCGCGTTTAGGAATTCTACGGTAAAGAGGAGTTTGACCTCCTTCAAAACCAGGACGAATGCTAGAGCCAGAACGAGCTGTTTGGCCTTTACCACCGCGTCCACCCGTTTTACCAAGACCACTACCTGGGCCTCTACCTAAACGGCGTTTATCTTTTCTTGCGCCCGGATTAGGACGAAGTTCTTCTATTCTCACTTTAATTACTCCTTACTCAGCTGGCTCAACCCTGATAAATTGAATTACCTTGTTGACCTGGCCAAGTATTGGGTTCACGTTTGGTAATACACGTGAGGAACCAATTTTAGAAAGACCAAGTGAAACTAGGGTTCTACGCTGTGATTCGCTACGTCCCGCAAAGCTGCGAAGCAAAGTTACTTTTATTTTTGGGGTATTAATATTTTGCATTTTAGAGAGTCCCCTTCTTACTTACGTGCTTTTAAGTATTCTTCAGTAGTAGAAAGCTGTTTAAGACCTTTAAATGCTGCTTTTACAACATTATGAGGATTCCGACTACCTTGAATTTTAGCCATAATGTTAGGAATGCCTGCAAGTTCAGCAACAGCACGTACAGAACTTCCAGCAACAATACCACTACCCTCAGTTGCAGGGCTTAAAAGAAGGTGGCTTGCACCAAATTTTGCATTAACTACGAATGGAATTGTTTGTTTTTCCATTGGTACTGTAATGAGTGATTTTTTTGCTTGTGCTACAGCTTTTCTAACGGCTTCTGGAACTTCAGCAGCTTTGCCTAGTCCATAACCAACTGTACCTTGGCGATCTCCAACAACAACAAGTGCGGAGAAGCTCATGCGTCTACCGCCTTTAACTGTTTTGGATACGCGTGAAACGCTAACTACACGATCTTCAAAACGATCTTTTTTCTGTTCTTCTTTATTCATTTGCATTTTCTGCTCTTCCTTAATAAAGTTAAGTTCTTAGAACTGAAGACCAGCTTCACGAGCGGAATCAGCGAGAACCTGAATACGCCCATGGTATGTGAAACCGTTTCTGTCAAAAACAACAGCGCTGATACCAGCGTTTTTTGCTCTTTCAGCAACAAGATTTCCGACTTTTACAGCCATTGTCTTGCCACGAAGACCAGTTGCTTTAACATCTGCTTCAATAGAACTAGCGCATGCAATAACTATGCCTTTTGCATCATCAATTACTTGAGCCTGAATATGGCGGCTGCTCTTGAATACGCAAAGACGTGGTTTTGTTAAATCAGAAGAACGGCGGCGCCAAAAACGCATTTTACGCAATTGCCTGATCTTTTTACGATTGATTATACGATACATAACATCTCCTGGTTTCCTGCTAACATACAGAAAACACGATTTATAATAAGCAGGAAGAAATTATTTCTTACCTGCAGATTTACCAACTTTAGTTACAATAACTTCGCCAGCGTAACGAATGCCTTTACCTTGGTAAGGTTCAGCAGGACGTACGGAACGAACTTTAGCAGCCATTTGGCCCACGAGCTCTTTATCAACACCAGAAATATTTACTTTACCAGCTTTATCAACTTCAAAAGTGATGCCTGTTGGTGGTTCAATATTTACAGGGTGCGAATAACCAACAGTAAGATTTAAAACCTTACCTGCCATAGCTGCACGGTATCCTGTACCTTGGATTTCAAGAGATTTGCTGAAACCAGCAGATACACCTTGAACCATGTTAGAAAGAAGGGTTCTGTAAAGACCCCAATACGCAGAGCTGTTTTCTCCGTTATTAACAGATACAACAACTTCGTTATTTTCTTGTGCGATAGCAATACGACCAAAGGTATCACGTGTCATCGTGCCTTTTGATCCATTCACTTCGAGAATAGTTCCGCTTAATTTTACGGTTACTCCCGAAGGAATTTTAATTGGCTGCTTACCAACTCTTGACATAGAAGCCTCCTAAAAACCTCGAAAGTTACCAAATATAAGCTAAAACTTCTCCACCAACGCGTTCTCTACGAGCTGTTTTGCTTGTAAGAACACCTTTTGGTGTTGTAAGTATTGCGAAACCAAGACCACCACGGATCTTTGGAAGATCCTCAACACCTTTGTAAACGCGGCAACCAGGTTTAGATACACGTGTAATTCCACGGATCACAGGTTGGCCAACTTCACTATATTTCATGGCAATTTTAATTTTGCCTTGACCATTATCTTTGATTAGACGGAACCCACGAATGAGGCCTTCTGTTTCTAAGATTTTTGTAATTTCAATTTTAATAATGCTTGCAGGAATTGTTGTATATTTAAGACCTGCACTAGAAGCATTACGGATACGTGTTAACATATCAGCGATTGGATCAGTAGCGTACATATTTATTCACCTCACCAACTTGCCTTGACCATTCCAGGAATTTGTCCTGAAAGGGCATTTTTACGTAAGCAAATACGACATAAACCAAAGTCTCTATAGTAAGCGCGAGGACGACCGCATTGGTTGCAGCGGTTGTGCTGACGCGTAGAAAACTTGGCTTTTTTATTTGCCTTATTAATCATTGTTAAACGAGCCACATCTATCCCCTTTACTTTCTAAACGGCATATCGAGGAGAGTAAGAAGCTCACGAGCTTCCTCATCTGTTTTTGCAGATGTCACGATAGTGATACTCAAGCCACGTGTTTTATCTACTTTATCCGCTTCGATTTCAGGAAATATGATCTGTTCACGGATTCCAAGAGAATAATTGCCACGACCGTCGAAACTGTTAGATGAAACTCCACGGAAGTCACGTACGCGAGGTAGTGCTACCGAAACGAGTTTATCGTAAAATTCAAACATGCGTTCTTTACGAAGAGTTACAGAAGCGCCAATTGGCATTCCTGCGCGTAACTTAAAGGTTGCAATTGATTTCTTTGCACGAGTAATAACTGCTTTTTGACCAGTAATCAACTCAAGCTCAGCTGCAGCTGCTTCAAGTGCCTTAATGTTTTGAGTAGCTTCGCCTTGGCAAGTATTAACAACGATTTTTACGATCTTAGGAAGCTCCATCACATTTTTTTCTGTATGAAGCTTTTTAAGTTCAGGTAAAACTTTGTCGCTGAACTTTGCCATGTATCTTGGTTTAACACCTTTAGTGTGTTCACCACGAACGACTACTGCGCCATAATCTGCGCCTTTTTTGCCAGTAGGTTTTTTACCGGACTGATTTTTTTCGCTTGCCATGGATTATAGAACCTCCGGAGCCAAGCTGATAATCTTGCCACAATTACGTTGTCTTAATTCACGAGCAATTGGTCCAAAAATACGGGTTCCAACTGGCTCTTTTTCATTTTTGACAATTTTTACAAGAACAGCAGCATTTTCATCAAAACGAATACGAGAACCATCTGTTCTCGAAACTTCTTTCTTACAACGAACTACAATTGCTTTGTGTACTTCGCCTTTTTTAACACGCCCACCAGGCACAGCATCTCTTACGGATACGACGATCAAATCGCCAACACGTGCGTAACGACGGAAAGAACCGCCCATAACACGAATGACGTTGAGACTTCTCGCACCGCTATTGTCGGCTGCTACCAGGATTGATTCTGGCTGAATCACGATACACCCCATTAAATGAGAAGAAAAAAGAAACTATTTTAAAGTGTTGCCTACATTAGTGAGCAACAACAGAAACAACTTTCCATGACTTATTTTTGGAAATACGGCGGCAAGGCAAGATATCAACATCTTTACCAACCACGATATTTTGAACACCAAAAGTGTCAGCTAACAAAGAAGTATGAAGGTGAAGACGTTTGCCGTATGTCTTATTAGGAACAACACGAGGAACTTCTACTTTTACAGTCTTTGTATCTTTTGAGATCGCTACTACACGGCCTCTAATAGGATTCTTAGTGATTTTATTGTTTTCCATGTCTATTTACCCTCAATTATTTAGCAGATTGTGCTTTTCTGCGAGAAACGATTTTTAAATCTCTTCTCAGACCTGCCACACCGCCCGCATTACTGATGAGAGCTGGATCCATGGAAACCCTAAACTTTACAAGCTCTTTAATAAGAGTGTCTTGTTTAGTAGATGCATCACTAGAGCTTAAATCAGAAAACTTTTTTTGTTTTTTCATTGATTTTCCCAAACCTTATCACTTCTGCTCATCATGCGAGTTTTGAAAGGAAGTTTAGCAGCAGCAAGATCAAATGCTTCTTTAGCAAGATTTGCTGGTACACCTTGAATTTCAAAAATTACGCGACCTGAGCGAATTGGACAAACCCAACGATCCAAACCACCTTTACCGGAACCCATACGTGTTTCAGCTGGTTTCTTTGTAATAGGTTTGTCTGGAAACACACGAATCCAAACCTTTCCACCACGTTTTATATGGCGGGTCAAGGCAATTCGACTTGCTTCAATTTGACGAGCTTCTAGTTTTCCAGGTTCAAGAGCCTGAAGAGCGAAATCTCCAAAGTCAACACTGTTGCAACGATCTGCAACGCCTTTAATGCGGCCTTTGTGAGATTTACGGAATTTAACTTTTTTTGGAGCTAGCATTTTCTAATTACTCCTCATTGCGTGCATTTTTGGAACTAGGAGCAACGCTACCAGCTGTTTTTCCAAAAACTTCACCCTTAAATAACCAAACCTTAACACCAATGAGTCCGTAAGTTGTTAAAGCTTCGGAAGTTCCATAGTCAATGTCTGCACGAAGAGTATGAAGAGGAACGCGTCCTTCCATATACCATTCTGTACGAGCCATTTCTGCACCGTTTAAACGGCCAGCAACACGGATTTTGATTCCTTTTCCGCCTGCTTTCATAGCTTGCTGCATAACCTTCTTCATAGCTCTTCTGAAGGAAATACGTTTTTCAAGTTGTTGTGCAACGTTGAATGCCGCTAATTGAGCGTTTGTATCAGGATTCTTAACTTCAAAAACATCAACTTTGATGGATTTGTCATTAGATTTAAGAACTGTTTTAACTTCATCACGAAGTAATTCAATTCCTTTACCTTGTTTACCAATAAGTTTACCAGGTTTCGCTGTGTAAACTTTAACTACAACTTGTTTTGCAGCGCGTTCGATTTCAACGCGTGCAACGCCAGCTTCTGCGTATTTTTTTGATATGAACTTGCGAACATTCAAGTCTTCATTAAGATTTTTTGCAAATTCACGTTTACTAAACCAACGAGAATCCCAAGTCTTGTTAATCCCAAGTCTCAAACCAATTGGATGTACTTTCTGACCCACTGTTGTACCCTCTGTTAATTAAGTTTAAGACGAATAGTTAAGTGCGACGTCTTTTTTAATATAGGCGTAGCACGTCCTTGTGCGCGTGGCATAAACATGCGACGGCGGGGACCTTCATTCACTACAAAGTCACTAATTACAGTGTTTACAGCACTATTCTCAGGAAGCTGTGCAAGCGCAGAGCGGATAAGCTTTACTGTCGCTACAGAACCAGAGCGTCTTTCGACAGAAAGCACAGCAATTGCTTGAGAAACAGTTTTGCCAATGATTAGCGGTCTTAACAATCTTGCCTTACGTGCGGTACACTTTGCAGCATAGTGTGTTGCTTTTGCGTCCATAAATTACCTCTTACTTTTTCTTAGCGGCTTTTTTATCCGCACCATGACCATGGAAAGTACGAGTTGGCGAAAATTCACCAAGCTTGTGTCCAACCATATTTTCGTTCACATAAACGGGAACGAACTTTTTTCCATTGTGAACTGCAAATGTGAGTCCAACGAAATCTGGAATAATTGTGGAACGGCGGCTCCAGGTTTTAATTACTTTAGCGGCACCCTTGTTTTTATCTGCTGCTTTGAGCAAATGGGTGTCAACAAAAGGACCCTTTTTCAACGAACGTGACATGCTTTACCCCTTAAGCAATTCGAAATTATTTTTTACGACGGCTTACGATAAACTTATCGCTAGGTTTTACCTTGCGAGTTTTGTAACCTTTAGACAATTGACCCCATGGTGAGCATGGATGACGGCCACCACTTGTACGACCTTCACCACCACCCATTGGATGGTCAACAGGGTTCATAGCAACACCACGAACAGTTGGGCGAACTCCCTTCCAACGATTACGGCCAGCTTTACCAATAGAAACATTCATATGGTCCGCATTGGATACAGTACCGATGGTTGCATAGCAATCTTCAGGGATAAGACGAAGTTCAGCTGATGGCATACGAATTTGAGCGTATTTTTCAATACGACCAACTAACGTTGCAGATGCACCAGCACTACGAACTAACTTTGCACCAGCTCCCGGACGCATTTCAACACTGTGGATAATTGTACCAGCAGGGATCTTCTTGAGTGGGAGGCTATTGCCAGCCTTGATATCAGCTTCGTGAGAAGCGATAATTTTTGTACCAACCTTAACACCGTTTGTAGCAAGTACATAACGACGATCTCCATCGATAAATTTCACGAGAGAGATAAAAGCTGTACGATTTGGATCATATTCAACAGAAGTAACAACACCTTCAACGTCTTTACGACTTCTCTTCCAATCGATAATACGATATTTGATCTTATTTCCGCCGCCTTGATGGCGAACAGTAATGCGACCGGTATTATTACGACCCGCTTTTCTTGGGTTTGGAGCCAAGAGCGGCTTGTAAGGAGTATCAGTAGTAAGAACTTCTCTGTAGTTGATGTAACTTTGTGTTCTTGTTGTAGCCGTATAAGGCCTTAATTGTCTGATTCCCATTTTCCTCATCCTTGCGCGATAATTCGAGGATTTTTCCGCGCATTAAAACTATAAAATACAAAAAAACAGAAAAATTATTCCGTTACAGTTTCTGCTTGCGTGTTCATAACTGGTGCAGGAAGCTCTTGCCCATCTTTTAAGCGGATAAACGCTTTTTTGATGTTAGGAAGTTTAACTTCAACAGCGCCACCTTTTTTAGAACGCGCTTTACGTACAATTCTTCCACGTAGAATAGAAGTATTTACATTGATAACATCAACACCAAAAACATCTTTAACAGCTGCTTTGATGTCTGTTTTTGTAGCTTTGAGATCAACTTTAAGTGTGTAAACTTTATTCTCTAAAAGACTAAAAGATTTTTCACTTAAAACTGAGCCTTTGATAACATAATCCGAACGCATGTTCATTTCCTTTCTTCAAAAATCAGTCTGCTATCCTAGATTCAAGAACTTTGAACGCTTCTGGACTTGCAATAAGACTGCGTGCTTGAAGAATAGTAAATGCATTTACTTGTTCTGGACTCACAAGGTGAACTCCGCGGATATTGCGAAGTGCACGAATTGTGCTTTCGTTTGGATTGCTTAAGCAAACCAAAGTGTTTCCAGACAAATCAGCAACATTCTTTAGTGCAGACGCCGCATCTTTTGTTTTTCCACTTGGAAAATCAAGTGAACCAACAAAAATTTTGCCAGACTTAATACGCTCAGAAATTGCAATACCGAGAGCAACACGACTCATTTTTACGGGAATCGCTTGACGGTAATCGCGCGCTTTAGGTCCGTGAGCAACACCACCACCAACATGGAGAGGAGCTACGAAAGAACCACGACGAGCGCTTCCTGTTTTCTTTTGTTTGTAAGGCTTTTTACCAGTAGATCTAACCATTGCGCGTGTTTTTACGCCAACAGTTCCTTGTCTTTGGTTGGCTCTGTAAGCCTTAATAACCTGCCAGAGAGTGCCTTTGTTACGGTCAGCATAGCTTACCAAACTCTCTGGAAGGGCTTCAATTTTAGACAACATATGCTATCCCTTCCCAAAACTTAAATTTAAACAAATACCATACCGCCGCGTGCACCAGGTACACCGCCTACGATAGCCATAATTGACTCTTCATGAGACCAGTAAGCAACCTGAACATTGCGGAGAGTTACTTGTACATTACCGTCTTGACCAGGCATTTTTTTGCCTTTCATAACGCGACCAGGTTCAGCACGCATACCTACAGATCCAGGGGATCTATGAAAACGGCTACCATGGCTTGCAGGACCGCCACCAAAACCGTGACGAGTCATAGCGTCTTGAAAACCGCGACCTTTAGAAAAGCCAGTAATTTTTAATTTTTGTCCGACAGAGAGAGAAGGAGCTTTAAGAGGTGAGCCTACTTCGTATTCAGCAGGATTTTCGACAACCCATCCACGTACAAGTTTATTTTTATGACCTGTATCGTATTCAACAACAACAACAACTTTGCCATTTTCCAAAGTTTCGTGTCTAAGAACTTTAGCTAGCTGCATTTTTAGAACAGTTACGCCTTGGGCTGTGCTACTTTGCGTAAAAGCACTAGTCATGCCAACTTTGCTAAAAGCATAACGTACCATATGACTTTAACTCCTGCTGGATGCAATAGATTACAGCGCCAGCTTTTTGTTAAAACTTCTTAAATAAATTAAGAAGTGTGATTAAAAAATAATAACCAGTTTTTTAGTAGAGATTGATTTCTACATCAACACCAGCTGCTAAGTCGAGTTTCATGAGTCCATCAACAGTTTGTTGTTTTGGCTCAAGAAGATCGATTAAACGGCGGTGAGTGCGGATTTCAAATTGCTCGCGTGACTTTTTGTCAACGTGAGGTGATCTCAACACTGTATAACGGTTAATGATCGTTGGCATTGGTACTGGGCCAGCAATTTTTGCTCCCGTTCCTTTTGCCTTGTTAATAATCTGAGCTACGCTCTGGTCAACCAGAGAAACATCATAGCCCTTGAGACGAATACGGATTTTTTGGCTTTCCATTGAATTACACTCCAAACCGTTGGGCGTCGATTCGTAACGTAGAATGACGCCCATTGTCAAGCAAAAATTGTAAAATTAGAGCAATAAGTAAGCATAAGAGATAAGCAATGTGCTTATCTCATTTGATGATGAGAACCTGTTCCTAAGCGGGCAACCACTTGTGGAATTGAGGCTTCAATTATTGCTTCTGCATCGAGGCTTTGGCCTTCAACAAACATTTCTAAGTTATTATAGAAGTTTACGCCAGTACCAGCCGGAATTAAGCGACCCATAATAACGTTTTCTTTAAGTCCACGTAATAGATCTTTACGACCAGCAAGGGCAGCTTCTGTAAGAACGCGGGTTGTTTCTTGGAAAGATGCCGCCGAAATAAAGGACTCTGTAGATGACGCTGCTCTTGCTATACCTAGAAGCAAAGGCTCAGCCGTAGCTGGACGAGCTCCTCTTTGCATAGCAAATTCGTTTTGCTCTTCAAATGTCCATTTTTCAACCTGAGCCGCAGGTAGAAACTCGGTGTCTCCTGGATCTTTAATTCTTACACGGCGAAGCATTTGTTTTACAATAATCTCAATGTGCTTATCATCGATATTCACACCTTGAAGTTTGTAAACCGCCTGAATTTCAGAAACAAGGTAACTAGCTAGAGCTTTTTCACCTAAAACTTTTAAAATATCATGTGGGTTTAATGGTCCATCCACGAGTGGTTCGCCGGCACGGATAAAGTCACCTTCGGTAACAACCACGTGGCGTCCTTTTGGAATAAGATATTCACGACTGTCGCCACCACCCATTTCTGGAGTAACAACCACGCGTCTTTTACCTTTGATATCTGCTCCAAAAGAAACAAAACCGTCAATTTCAGAAATGATTGCAAATGTTCTGCGTTTTTGAGCAAGGAAAAGCTCAGCAACACGAGGTAGACCACCTGTAATATCCTTTGTTTTTGCTTGTTCTCTTGGAATTTTAGCAAGAACATCACCAGGATATACATTGTCATTGTCTGCAAACATGATTGTCGCACCACTTGGAAGTGGGTAACGGGCATCACGAGTTTCTGTAATTCGAATTGCAGTTCCAGAAGAGTCTGTAACAACAATTGCAGGTTTAATTTTTGTATCTTTGTTTTCGATCACAACACGACGAGTTAAACCTGTTACTTCGTCAGTACGTTCTTCAACAGAAACACCTTCAAAAAGGTCTTGGAATTTAATTTTACCAGAAACCTCGGATACAATTACAACAGAGTGCGGATCCCATTCAATTAACATGGTACCTACTTTTACGCTGGCCCCATCTTTAACAAATACTTTTGATCCGTATGGAATAGAGTGACGATCACGTTCAATACCATCAAGGTCATAAACGATCACTTCCCCGTTTCTACCCATTGCTGTGTCCCAATCACTACGGCCTTTTACTAAGCTTACATTGGAAAGTTGAACTGTACCTTCCGCTTTTGCTTCGTGAGAAGACGCTTGAGATTGAGTTGTCGCTGTACCACCAGAGTGGAATGTACGCATTGTTAACTGTGTTCCTGGTTCCCCGATGGATTGCGCAGCAATAACGCCCACGGCTTCCCCAACGTTAACAAGGTTACCGGTTGCAAGGTCACGACCGTAGCATTTTGCACAAACACCACGACGCGTACGGCATGTTAAAACAGAACGAACATAAACGCGGTCAATTTTTGCTGTATCCATACGGAGAACAGCTTCCTCGTTGATTTCTTCGTTTGCTTTTACAATAACTTCACCAGTTGCACGGTTTTTAATATCGTAAAGAGATGTTCTTCCTAGAGTACGGTTTCCAACGCGTTGAATCACTTCACCGCCTTCAACTACAGATGTGATTTCCACACCATCAAGAGTACCGCAATCTGTTTCAGAAATGATGGTATCTTGCGCAACGTCCACGAGCTGACGTGTTAGGTAACCAGAAGATGCTGTTTTAAGAGCAGTATCGGCAAGACCTTTACGAGCACCGTGAGTGTTAATAAAGTATTGAAGAATTGTGAATCCTTCACGTAAGTTTGAAGTCACAGGAGTTTCAATAATTTCACCTGTAGCTTTTGCCACGAGGCCTTTCATTCCTGCAAGCTGACGCATCTGTTGTTTAGAACCACGAGCTCCGGAGTCGGCCATCATGTAAAGAGAGTTGAACGATTGAATTTGAACAGTTTCACCTTTTTGGTTAACCGCTTTTTGAGTTTCAAGTTGTTTCAACATTTTTACAGTAATTTCGTCCTGAACACGGGACCAAATGTCAATTACTTTATTGTGGCGTTCGCCTTCTGTAATAAGACCTTCTGCGTATTGTTCACGAACTTCTTTTACTTCGTTATATGCTTCTTCCAAGAGTTTTGTTTTTTCTTTTGGAATCATCATATCTTTAATTGCAATAGAAATACCGGATTCTGTAGCATAACGATAACCTAATTCACGCAAAGCATCTGCTAAAAGAACAGTCTCTTTTGCACCGCAAAGACGGTAGGTATCATTCACAAGAACGGCAAGTGCTTTTTGATCGAGAGCTTTATTGTATTTTTTGAAGAATGGAACGTTCTCTGGAATCACTTCTTTTAAAATACAACGACCCACTGTGGTTTGAACAAGTTCTTTATCACCTGGATTCAAACGAACAAAAACGCGTGTGTGCAATTCAACAAAATCATGGTCATAAGCAACACGAACTTCATCAAGGCTTGAGAATTTCATGCTGTCGCCACGTAATGTAATATTTTCACGTGTTAAATAGTAAAGTCCAAGAACGATATCCTTACGAGGCTCAATAATAGGTGTACCGTGCTGAGGTGACAAAATGTTATTTGTCGACATCATTAGAACACGAGCTTCAATTTGAGCTTCAAGGCTTAATGGAACGTGAACACACATGGTATCGCCGTCAAAGTCCGCGTTAAACGCCTGACAAACCAATGGGTGAAGCTGAATTGCTTTGCCTTCGATTAATACAGGTTCAAACGCTTGAATACCTAAACGGTGCAATGTTGGCGCACGGTTTAAAAGAACAGGGTGTTCTTTTGTACACTCTTCAAGAAGGTCCCAAACTTCAGGACGTTCTTTTTCCACCATTTTTTTCGCACTTTTAATTGTAGAAACATAGCCTCTTTCTTCAAGTTTATTGAAGAGAAATGGTTTAAACATTTCGAGAGCCATTAATTTTGGCAAACCGCATTGGTGAAGACGGAGTTCTGGACCCGCAACAATTACGGAACGACCAGAATAGTCCACACGTTTACCAAGCAAGTTTTGACGGAAACGACCACTTTTCCCTTTTAACATGTCGGAAAGTGAGCGAAGAGGGCGTTTATTTGGACCTGTAAATACTTTACCACGACGACCGTTATCAAATAACGCATCGATCGCTTCTTGGAGCATTCGTTTTTCATTACGCACAATGATTTCAGGCGCATTTAATTCGATAAGTCTAAGCAAACGATTGTTACGGTTGATCACTCGACGGTAAAGGTCGTTTAAGTCAGACGTCGCAAAGCGGCCACCGTCCAAAGGAACAAGGGGACGAAGGTCTGGTGGCAATACAGGAATAACGGACAACATCATCCACTCAGGACGGTTGTCACTCATTGTAAAGGCACCAACGACTTTCAGTCTTTTGATTAATTTTTTGCTTTGAGCATCGGAAGTCGTATTTAACAAGGACTCTTTGAGTTGTTCAGAGAGTTCAAATACGTCAACAGATTGCAACATTTCGAGCATGGCATTGGCACCGATTCCTACGCGGAATGCGTTGTTTCCAAGCTCACGTACTTTTGCCGCAAAGCGATCTTCTGAAATAAGCTCATGCTTTTTAAGATCAGAAGTACCTGGATCAAGAACGATGTAGGATTCGCAATAAAGAACTTTTTCAAGATCTTTAAGCGAAATGTCCACAACGCAACCAATACGGGAAGGTAAGCTTTTTAAGAACCAGATGTGTGCCACTGGGCTTGCTAAGTTAATGTGACCAAGGCGTTCACGACGCACTTTGCTTTCAATAACTTCAACACCGCATTTTTCACATACCGTACCACGGTGTTTTTTACGTTTATATTTTCCACAAACACATTCGAAATCACGAACGGGGCCAAAGATTTTTCCGCAGAAAAGGCCATCACGTTCTGGTTTAAACGTTCTGTAGTTGATTGTTTCAGGTTTTTTAACTTCACCATAGGACCAGCTTCTGATGCGTTCAGGAGAAGCGAGACCAATTTTAACTGCACTAAAACTCAAAGGATCTACAGGTTTTTCGAAGAAACTGTAAACATCTTTGGAACCTTCATTCATATTCATGCTTAAACTCCTTCGTTATTATTGGATTTCACGCACATCGCGTTGAAGATCATCAAGACTGATTTCACTTTCATCGCGAATAAGGCTGACATCCAAAGCAAGCGATTGCATTTCTTTGACAAGAACGTTGAAGGACTCTGGTAATCCAGGGAGCATCATGTTTTCGCCTTTTACAACTGCTTCGTACATTTTTGTACGACCTGCGATGTCATCTGATTTCACAGTTAAGAACTCTTGAAGCGTGTAAGCTGCTCCATATGCTTCCATCGCCCACACTTCCATTTCTCCAAGACGCTGACCACCAAATTGTGCTTTACCACCAAGAGGTTGTTGCGTAACGAGACTGTAAGGCCCAATAGAACGAGCATGGATTTTTTCATCAACTAAGTGATGTAGGCGAAGGACATACATGACACCAACTGTTACTTGGCGGTTGAATTTTTCGCCTGTACGGCCGTCGTATAAAGTAACTTGTCCAGAACGATCAAGATCGGCAAGTTCAAGGTATTTGAAGATTTCTTCTTCTTCGGCACCATCAAACACAGGGTTTGATAACGTAACACCTTCTTTATATTTACGAACAAACTGACGTAGTTCTTCGTTTGAACAAGATTTTACAAATTCGTGTACAGAAGGATCATCCCATACTTTGCAAATATAATCTTCAAGTTCTTTACGAGGAGCTGCTTTGTCCAACATTTCGTTGATTTTAAGACCAATTCCGCGTGCTGCCCAGCCAAAGTGTGTTTCCATAATTTGGCCGATGTTCATACGTGATGGAACCCCAAGAGGACTCAATACGATATCAACAGGCTGACCATTTTCGAGATAAGGCATATCTTCGATAGGTACAATTTTAGAAATAACCCCTTTGTTACCGTGACGACCCGCTAGTTTATCACCAACTTGAAGACGACGTTTAATCGCAACATATACTTTCACCATTTTGATAACGCCTGGTGGAAGTTCATCGCCACGTTTTGCGCGAGCGATTTGGGATTCTGTCATTTCACGAACGAGAGCGATTTTTTCGTTCATGGATTTTTTGATTTTAGCTAATAGAGCACTTTTATCTGAGCTAATTACTTCAAGTGATTTAATTTGCTCAATTGTCATGCCAGCAAAAGCTTCTTTATGAATTTTTTCACCAGAGGAAACTTTATAAACATGTCCTTCATGTTTAGTTTCAAAACTAACAGCAGCAGTTTCATCTACAAAAAGTGTTTCTAATTTTTCAACAGTAGATTTACGGATGATTTGAATACGATCGCGCTCATCTTTTTTGAGTTTAGAAATTTCTTGTTCTTGAACTTGAATCATACGGCTATCAAGTTCTGCCCCTTCACGAGAGAATACTTTAGCTCCAATAACCGTTCCTTGAACTCCTGGTGGAACACGAAGGGAGGTATCACGAACATCGGCCGCTTTTTCACCAAAAATTGCGCGGAGAAGTTTTTCTTCAGGTGTAAGTTGTGTTTCTGCTTTCGGAGTGAGTTTACCAACGAGGATGTCTCCTGGTTTTACTTCAGCTCCAATGCGAACAACACCAGCATCGTCGAGATCTTTTAAGGATTCGTCGCTGACATTTGGAATATCAGAAGTGATTTCTTCTTTTCCTAGTTTTGTATCACGGCTAATACATTCAAATTCTTGGATGTAAACAGAGGTGTAGAGATCTTCACGAACAACACGTTCTGAAACAACGATACCATCTTCGTAGTTGTAACCATTCCAAGGTAGGAATGCCACGACCACGTTCTGGCCAAGAGCAAGTTCGCCCATTTCTGTAGCAAAACCGTCTGCAATGATGTCGCCTTTTTCAACCTTGTCGCCAACTTTAACAATTGGTTTTTGGTTAACGCAGGTATCCACGTTTGATCTTGTAAATTTGACAAGAGTATAGATATCCACTTCCGATGCCACTTCGGTTACATCCGAAGAAACTTCGTTAGCTTTAATCACAACGCGTTCTGCATCCACAGAAATAACAGTACCAGCACGACGAGAAACTACTGTTACGCCAGAATCGGCAGCAACGGTACGTTCCATGCCTGTACCAATAAGCGGTGCTTTAGTGCGAAGCAAAGGCAAGCCTTGGCGTTGCATGTTGGCACCCATGAGGGCACGGTGGGCATCGTCATTTTGAAGGAATGGAATTAAGGAAGCCGCAACAGAAACCGCTTGGTTGGTTGCCACGTCCATTAAGTCTACTTCTTCCGCTGTGTAGATGTTGGTTTCGCCAGAACTACGCGCGTTTAATAGGTCATTTGAATTAATTTTATTTTCGTGGTCAGGATATATGCGCGCTTGCGCAATAACATGGTCACGCCACTCGTCTGTAGATGAGTAATAACGAACTTCATCCATAGGAAGACGATCGGTAACGGTACGGTATGGAGTTTCGATAAATCCATATTTGTTAACTTGTGCAAAAGAAGCAAGAGAAACGATAAGACCAATGTTTGGACCTTCCGGCGTTTCAATTGGGCAAATACGACCGTAATGCGTTGGGTGAACGTCACGGACTTCGAAACCGGCTCTTTCACGGGAAAGACCACCAGGCCCGAGGGCTGAAAGACGACGTTTATGATAAACTTCCGCAAGTGGGTTCGTTTGATCCATAAACTGACTCAACTGAGAAGAACCAAAAAATTCTTTTACAACAGCAGTAACAGGTTTTGCATTCACGAGATCGTGAGGCATTAAACTGTCGAGATCTTGAAGTTGTAAGCGTTCTTTGATTGCTCTTTCAATACGAGTTAAACCAATGCGATATTGATTTTCAAGCAACTCACCAACGGCACGTACACGACGGTTGCCAAGGTGGTCGATGTCATCCACTTTAATTTTTCCACTACGGACATCGAGAAGACGTTTAACTGTCCCAATGATATCTTCGCGTGTTAAAGTGCGATAATCAATATCTATAGTAAGATCGAGTTTTTCATTTAATTTTAAACGACCCACTCTTGATAAGTCATATCTGTCTTTTTCAAAAAATAAATTTTGAAAGAGGTTACTTGCGTTTTCGAGTGTGGGTGGATCTCCTGGACGCATTCTGCGGTAGATTTCAAGAAGAGCTTCTTCTGTGTTTAAGGTTTTATCAACCATAAGTGTGTCACGGAAAGAAGAGTCTACGTTAAGATCATCAATGAATAAAATTTGGAAAGAGGTAATGCCTCTTTGCATAATTGAGTCCAAGATTTTTTCAGAGATGTCTGTATTAATTGGAAATAAAACTTCGCCAGTATCGTCATCGATAATGTCTTGGCCAATAACTTTTCCAATAAGTTCTTCTTGTGGAAAGTGAAGTTCTACAACTCCAGCAGCTTTTAATTGTTTAATATGTAAAGCAGAAATTTTACGGTTGCGTTTTACAAGAGTATTGCTTGGATTTTTTGGATCCATAATATCTGTAGAAGCACGTTGTCCGCGTAAACGATCGAGGTCTACTTTACGGAAAAATTGTCCATCACGATTGAGGATGGTTTCGCACTCATAAAAAGTGCCAAGCAATTCTTCAGTCGTATAGCCAAGAGCCTTTAATAAAACAGTAGCAGGCATTTTTCTGCGACGGTCAATGCGGCAATAAAGGATATCTTTTGTATCAAATTCGAAATCTAGCCAGGAACCACGGTAAGGAATTACGCGTGCATTGTATAGAAATTTACCTGAGGATAGTGTTTTGCCTTTGTCGTGATCAAAAAAGACGCCAGGAGAACGGTGAAGCTGTGAAACCACAACGCGCTCTGTACCATTTATGATAAATGTACCATTTTGAGTCATAAGAGGAATTTCACCAAAGTAAACTTCCTGCTCCTTGAACCCACGAATAGATTTTACACCTGTATCATGATCGACATCCCAAATAATGAGAC
>NZ_JBIPMD010000188.1:0-6809 GCF_044369315.1 Silvanigrella sp. | reverse complement strand
TGTAAGCTCAATCGCCCCTTGCTTGAATTCGCTTGTATACCTTCTTTTGGTTAACACCATTTCAACACCTCTTTCCTATAAGTTTTTTTCGGATCTGGGTGTCTACTTTCTTAGGGGAGGATCAATAGATTATATAATAGTAAAAAGCACAAAAGAAATCGATAAAATTTGTGAGAATTTAATTGGAATGTCTGAAAATTTATACTCCAGTAAAAATAATCTTAACAACGTTTTAATAAAATCTCAAATAAATGATGCCATAGCAAATTCAACAAAAATGTTTGCACATGATGTCAGAAAACCATTTTCTATTATTAAATTATTAATTGATACTATTGAAAAAGAGGATGATTTTGAAAAGGTAAAATTAATTTTAACAACCAGCCTTCCTTTTATGAATCAAGCAAAAAACTCAGTTGATAATTTAATTTCAGATATTTTAGAAATTGGATCTGAGGCCATTCCTAAAATGGAAGCAATGACACCTGAATTTTTAATACAATTAGTTATAAATGAATTATTATTGACAGAAAATAAAAAATATATAGAATTCAACTATGATTTTAATCATTGTTATCAATTCAATGTCGATAAAAATAAAATACAAAGGGTTTTTTCAAATATCATATTTAATGCCATTGAAGCTATAAATAAATCAGGAAAAATATGGATAAAAACAAAAGAAATAAAAATAAATGAAAATTTATTTATTGAGTTTTGTATAGGAAATAATGGAAGCTATATTTCAAAAGAAAAATCTGCAAAAATATTTGACGCCTTTTTTACTTATAATAAATTAGGTGGAACAGGCTTAGGCCTTGCTATCGTACGAAAAATAATTCGTGCACACGGTGGAACTATATTTTGTTCTTCCGAATATAATGAAGATATGAATAAATGTTCTGTAGAATTTATTTTTACATTGCCAATTGCAAAAATTCCAAAAGAACGTACCTTAATTGATTTTGCTAAATCGACAAAAGATATATCAATAGAAAAACTTATTAATTAAATTTTACATCTCTGGATTAACCCAGCCTAAAATTAATTCTGCTTTTGCTTGGTTGTCTTTTTTCGAAGGATCAAATTTTGCATAATCTATATCATATAAAATATATTTATTATCTTTTAGTTCTAATTTAATTCGTCTGGCGTATTTATTGGGTTCTTCCCATTTTTCATTGTAATAGTTTGCTTCTGCTAAATCTAAATAACCTTTTTTTGTATCTACATTTACGACAACAGCAACATGTCCATATGGCAAGTCAGAATATTTCTTATATATAATTAAATTGCCAACTTTAGGAACATTATTTGAAAAGTTTTTTTCTTTTTTTAAAATAATTAATTCTTTTGAATTTAATTTTTCTGCATTATTCAAGTCAAAAATTTCATTTGCTGATTCAACCGAACCAAAAGTAATTCCTTTTTGACGAATCCACCATCTTCTAGCAAACTCAACACACTGCCATTTAATCCCTGTATAAACATCTTTATTTAAAGAAAGAGATTTCCCAGATATATTATTAGGTTCAGGATTTACACATAAAGAGCGGCAATTCGAATATGCTTCAACTCCATTATTCTCTCCTAATTTTTCCCCATAAATCGTAATGCATTTATGTTCTACTGTATTTTTACAGGAATCTGGAATAGAAAATGCACTAAAATGAACAAAAAATAACAAATAACAAAATAATAATTTTTTCATACTTATATCCCCCCAAACAATTTGACTACAATAGCTTGATTTTTTATTCAGCAAAATTTAAATTTTTTTTTTAAATTAAAGTAAATAAAAATATATTTACATTTAATTATATTTTTATTATTTATTTAATTATTTTTATAAATATGTTATAATTTTACAACTTATTTATAAATTTAAACCCTGTTATTTTTTCAAACAATATGATACACTTTACTACTTATTGTTTTTTTATATTATAAAAAAGGAAATATAATGAATATTATTGATAAATTAAAAAATAAATTACCTGCCAATACTCTTTTTAAAATGTTGCGTTTTTGGCCCCCTTATTTAGGAGCTGGAATTAAGGTTACTAATATAAGCGACGATTTTTTAAAGCTAGATGTCGAAATGAATTTATCTTGGTTCAATAAAAATTTTGTAGGAACACACTTTGGAGGATCTCTATTTTCAATGACAGATCCTTTTTATATGTTAATGTTAATAAAATCTTTAGGGTCTGAATATATTATTTGGGATAAAGCATCTAAAATTGAATTTATGAAACCAGGTGTTGGAACGGTCAAAGCGCATTTTGAATTTACTTCTGATGAATTAGATGAAATTAAGCACAATTGCCAAAACAAAAAGAAACACTTATTTAATAAAGAAGTATATATATTTGATGATAAAGGCGAGCTTATAGCAAAGGTCGAAAAAACTTTATATGTAAAAAAGAAGTAATTTTATTATCAAAACTCATTCCTTCTAAAAAATAGAAGTCGGATTTTAGCTTAACTTATTTAGTTAACGGCAAAGATTCAGATAAAGGTATTGGATCAGAAAAATAATTTAAATTGGCTTTTTTCAATGAAATTAGCAGACAAATTATTAAAATAAGCCCACTTGATGGCAAAAGGTAATAGGTTCGAATCCATTTCGTGTAAACTCCACCATCTCCAATGTCTAATCCTAATATAACACTTGAAATAGAAAATAAAACGATTAAAAAATAATTATGCTTACTTATTATTGATGAAATTATAAAAATGCTTGGCATTAATAAAATATAAACACTTTTCCCATTTGATGTTAAAAGCGAAATAAAAATACACAACATAGAAAAATCATAAAATAATTTTAATTCTTCAGTTAATAAAATTTTGGTTTTATTGAAGAAATAAAGCAAAAACAAAGCACATAAAGAAATGATTAACAATTTTTTTATAATAATAGAGTCAATTAAACCAATTGAAAAATATTTATCGATAAAAGAAAATAGTGAAATATTTGAATCACCCGAAACAGAACCTTGTCTAAATATTTCGATTTTAAGCTCATTAAACCATAAATAGTTTTGCTCAATAAATACTTTAAATTTATACGTTATTAAAGGAAAAAAACCTATCATAAAAACTGATATAATAGTTAAAATAATTGCTTTCATATTTTTTTGATATAAAAAATACATTAAAAATATTAAAAAATAAGGTTTTATAAAACATGAAATTGCCAAAACAAAAAATGACATATTATTATTATGCCTTAACAAATAAAAGGAATAAATATATAAAAAAAGCAAAAATATATTTATTTGCCCCAAGTGCAATTCTCTCACATAAAAAACACCTAATGGTAATAATGAAAACAAAAATACTAAAATTAAATATGAAGTTATATTTTTTTTATTTTTTAATTAAAATTTCACTTCCTAATAAAAAGCAATACAAAAAATTAAAAAACATTAAAAGAGAAATAAAAAAGGAATAAAAATACTTTGCATATGTAAAAGGCAATAAAGTAAAAGGGATAAATAAATAAGCTGAAAAAGGGGAATACTTAAAACGATAAAAACCATCTTCGTCAGGACGATAAAGATTTTCACCTAACAATGCGCGTTTTGCGCTTTTATAATAAACTTCAAAATCACTTTGCCAATAACGACCATTTTTAATTTCAAGTAAAATAAATATAATTGTAAAAATAATAAAGAAAAAAAATAAGAACTCCCTCATTCGAGAGTTCTTATAAATTTCATTTTTAAATACGGACATTTTAATATTCCTAATTATAGAGCTTTTCTAAAATCAAGAATATCAAAAAGGGTTAAAGTTTACAAATATTACTGTCAAATTAAATACCTAGAGCTTTTTTAAGAGTAATACCCATATCAGCAGGACTCATAGCAACATGCAACCCACAAGATTTCATGGCTTCAATTTTTTCTTCTGCAGTTCCTTTGCCACCACTAATGATAGCGCCAGCATGGCCCATACGTTTGCCTTTAGGAGCTGTTTGTCCCGCAATAAAGCCTACTACAGGCTTTTTCATATTTCTTTTAATCCATTCTGCAGCTTCTATTTCAAGATTGCCGCCAATTTCACCAATCATGATGATAGCATCGGTATCTTGATCTTTTTGAAACATTTCAAGAACATCAATAAAGCTTGTGCCATTAATAGGATCGCCACCAATACCAACACAAGTAGATTGGCCTATTCCTAAAGCAGAAGTTTGCCCAACCGCTTCATAAGTTAATGTTCCTGACTTACTAATAATTCCAACTCTACCTGGCAAGTGAATATGGCCAGGCATAATTCCAATTTTACATTTATCACCAGGAGTAATAACCCCAGGACAATTAGGTCCCACTAAACGAGTGCGACCACCAGCATTTAAAAGAGCTTTTTTTACTCTTAACATGTCTAAAACTGGAATTCCCTCAGTAATAGCAACGATAAGTTCTATTCCAGCATCAATTGCTTCTAGAATGGAATCGGCGGCAAAAGGAGGAGGCACAAAAATCATAGAGGCATTTGCACCTGTTTTATGCATAGCTTCTGCAACAGTGTTAAAAACAGGGCGATCTAAAACAGAAGAGCCCCCTTTTCCAGGAACAACTCCACCGACTAAATTTGTTCCGTATTCTGCGCATTTTTCAGAATGGAATTTGCCTGCACTTCCTGAAATTCCTTGGCATATAAGTTTTGTTTGTTTTCCAACGAGAATTGACATAATATTTAACCCTTTTTAATCTTTTGTTACTTTACAGCATTTACTATTTTTTGTGCACCATCAGCCATTGAAGACGCGCTTAAAATATTTAACCCAGATTCACTAAGAATTTTTTTACCAAGTTCTACGTTTGTACCTTCAAGACGAACAACAAGTGGAACTTTTAATCCAAGTTCTTTTGCAGCTGCAACAATACCATTTGCAATAACATCACATTTCATAATTCCGCCAAAGATATTTACAAATATACCTTTTACAGCTTTATCACGTAAAATAATTCTAAATGCTTGAGTAACTGTTTCTTGATTAGCGCCACCACCAACATCTAAAAAGTTTGATGGCTGACCGCCAGTTTGTTTAATTATGTCCATAGTTGCCATTGCTAATCCAGCACCGTTTACAAGGCAACCAATGTTACCTTCTAAAGAAACATAACTTAAACCATATTTTGATGCTTCTAATTCTCTTGCATCATCTTCTTCATAATCACGTAAATCTGCAATGTCTTGATGACGAAATAAAGCATTTTCATCAAAACTCATTTTGCAGTCTAAAATGGCAATATTACCTTGTTTAGTTAATACAAGAGGATTAATTTCTACCATGGAGCAATCATATGTTAAAAATGCTTGGTATAATCCTTTTAAAGTTTTCGCAAAATCTTTTGCTAATGGAGTTCCAAGGCCAAAACCTAATCCAAGGCTCAATTTACGAATTGTAAATTCTTGAAGGCCTACAGTAGGATCAATGTCTGCTGTTATAATTTTCTCTGGATGTTTTTCAGCAACTTCCTCTATATCCATTCCGCCTTCTGTAGAAGCCATAATTCCGATTGTTGCTGTTTCACGATTTACAACAAGAGCAAAATAGTATTCTTTATCAATATCACAGCCTTCAGCTACTAAAAGTTTATTTACTTTTTTGCCTTGAGGACCTGTTTGATTTGTAATTAAAGTCATTCCAAGCATTTTTTCTGCAATAGAAAATGCTTCTTCTGGACTTTTCGCTAATTTTACTCCACCAGCTTTTCCACGGCCACCTGAATGAACTTGAGCTTTAACAACAGCAACTTTGCCATCTTTTCCACAAGAAAGACTGCGTGCAGCCCATTCTGCTTCCGTAGCAGTATATGCAAGTTTGCCTTTAGGAATACTTAAACCAAAACGGGATAGTAGCTCCTTCGCCTGATACTCATGAATATTCATGAAACTCTCCAAAATATATAAAAGACCATATGAAAAAACGGGCACCAAGCCCACTATACATTTAAGACAATTGTCTCAACAGTGAGCGACTTTACAATTATTTTTAAGGGAGTGAAAGGGCGAGAATAAATGAATATAGAGATAAATTGAATATTTCTTTATTTAGTTTTTGGGTTCTTCAGGTACAAGAGTGCATAAATTGTTAGATAGATTTTTTAAAGAGCTAGATAATAAAGAGGATTGTTTATGAAGTTCTCTTAATTGCTCTTTCATCATTTGCTGAATAATAGACATTCTATTATTTTGATTTCCTGCTTTTTTTTAGCTCATTATCAATAAATTCTTGAAACTTATAAGCTTCTTCTTTTTTATCTTCAGTAAGTGCTTGAAAATATTCTTTTCTTCTTTGTAAGGCTTTTAAAAGAGCGGGTGAATGTAGCTCTATATAATTATTATCTTTATTCAAAACGCGCTCCTAATTCTCAATTTAAAAGCATACCGAAAGTGTACGTTATACTATAATGCTATAATTAAGTGCATTATGCTAGCAATTTTTTGTTTTTTATAAAATTATTTCATAAGATTACAAATAGATTAAAATAGAATATTCTTTCATGAATTGATTAGTTAATTTAATTCAATATTATTAAATAGTTATATATTAATTAAATATAATACATAACATTTTTTATTTTCAATTTTATTTTGAAAATGTATTTAAATTCAAAATTAAATATAAAATATTTTATTATATTTAATTAACTTTTATTTAAATTGATCCTAACCCCCATTTCAAGTTGACACTTTTCCATCATGAAAAGGAGAGTCAATGGATAAATTAGCAGAGCCACGAAGGCGCTTAGGATATTATGAAAAGCGAGCAATATTAGAGGAACATT
>NZ_JBIPMD010000187.1:0-6861 GCF_044369315.1 Silvanigrella sp. | reverse complement strand
CTAGAACTTGATTTTTAAACTCAAGAGAATATTGACTTTTAACTGATTTCTTCTTTAACATTGGACAACCCTTCTATATGAACGCCTAAGTTCATAGCATATTGTCCACCAAAAGGAATCACTTTAGATTTATTAATTTTGAATCATCAATAAAGTTTGCCGAAAACGAATATTTTTGGAAAGATATGCAGATTATTATAAGTATAAATTTTAATTTTTTCATAAAAATTTCCTTATTCATTATAAAATGATTATTTTTAATTTTAAAATTCTTATATAGTAATATATTTGAAAAATCAATATGCAATTTAGAATTTTATAGAAGTCTGATTGGATTGATTTTAGCTATAAATTGATTATGAATAAATCACATATATATTGTTATTTAAAAATGAATGACTTATTATCTTTGTTGTAAAATAAATTAGATTGAATTGTTTTCAACTGAGTATAAGTTTAGATATAATTGAGATTTTTCTATTACTTTAAAAGTATTATTTTTTTGAAGGCCATCAATAAAATCTACAGCATCAAAAGTTTTATATTTAAACATTTCTAAAATATATTCAAAAATATGATATTTATCTTGTGGAAATGGAATTTGAATATTTTCTTGCTTTGAATGAGAAAAAGAAGAAGATTCAAATACTTCTATATAAGAGTGAGAAGCTGTAGATGTTTTATCATAAAATAATGACCAAAATAAAAACATGCTACAATTTATTGTTGCCTCAATTTTATATTCATTGTCCTGAAATAGATTTTTTGATTTTAAAAATTCTTTTTTTATTCCAGCAATGTGACCAGAAATACCATTTCCAAGCTCTATTCCTTTTTCATGTAAAAACTTATTACGAGCTTTAACCTTGTCTAAATCTGAAATATAAGAAGAAATATCCTCATTTGAATTTTCTAATTGATAAGATCGCACGTTATATGAAGCTTTTCCTATCATATTATATTTACTTTCTTCACGATTTATCTTTAAATTTACTCCCCTTCCTACTACAATATTTGATATATTTTCTTCAGTAGTTAAAGACTTTTTATCAATTTTTAATTTATTTGATATATTATCTTTTAAAGTATGAATGCATCTTCTAATATCATTTATAATCATAGCACCTATCGAAACGAGAGGAAATTTAAGTAACAAATTGTTTGTTTTTATAAATAATTTATTATTGTTTAATTTTTCATATTCAAGGAAAAAATAAACAAATTGAGAAAACTTCTTTATTTGACATTCTCCAAGAATATTTTTATACTCATTTTTCGATAAAAAGTATTTAAAATATTCAGACGAGTCAGATTTATTTAACAAAAAATATGTAATAATATTATTGTTAAATAAATTAAGCTCATATTCATTATATATTAAATTAAATTCCTGATCAAATAGCATCTTATTAGGAACTCTTTTAATTATATCTTTTGATTTATTAATACTTGTTTCTAAATCTTTTGCTATTTTTTGAAATGTATTTTCATTATAATTAGAAAAAAATTGACTATAAAGGCAATCAATATTATTTATTTCTTTATTTATATAATTAAAATAATTAATAAGCAATTCTTTTTGTGATAAATACAGCAATTTTTTATTATCAATTGATAAAACTAATGCTAATTTTTTTTGAATTAAGCTATTTCCTTTATATTTAGCTATTATTTTTGACAATATATCATTAAAAACCTCTTTTTCTGAAGAATAACAAATTGTATATTCAGCTTTATTTTTTTCTCGTATCTTTATTTTTTTAATTTCATTTAAAACGTCAGTATATTTTATATAGAATTTATTATAAGAATTTAAGTTGTAATCATTAAAAAAATCGAACCATTTTTTAGAATTTTCACTAATATTTTTGGACGCTAAAAAACTATCTTTTAATTTAACTACAGTATCTGAAAACTTTGATAAAGGAATTTTTCCAAGTACAGGGTTTGCATAAGTTGCTAAAACTTTTTCACAAATTATCTTGAAGTTATTGTCATCAATATTAACTGAAATATTTTCTAGATATGATTTATTTTTGGTTAAAAAATATAAAAAAGTATTCTTAAAATCTTCAAATGTAGAGTAAAAATAAAACCATGGTACAAAATAATAATGGTTTAATAAGTCACGATTTTCTAAGTCAGAATTTACAAAAACTTTTATATTTTGAATAGTATTAAGACTGATAAGATTTTTTATAAAAATTCTTTTATTTTCCAAATTTGAAGGGTGAGATCTATTATTTTCTTCAACATTTGATAGCATATAATCCAGAAAGTTTGAATCTTCCTGCTTTAATTTAGGATATAAATTTTGAAAACGATTTTTTTCTACCATATAAATAATCATAATAATAACCTTTTTAAAAAAATATTTTATTTTAGTTTTTAAAAACAATTTTTAGACTCATATAAAAGAACCGTTCTATATAGAAAAAGTAACAAGAAATTTATTTTCATTCAAGCCTATTTAGTTAAATAATTAAAATAAATTTATAAGATTTTGAAAATAATAGAAAAATATTTTTATAAATTGAGTATCATTTTAAATGAAATTACTGAATTTGCATATCTATTACGCATATTCGTTTTGGCACTTTAAATCTAAAAGGGAAAAATTTAATAATACGCTATCCTAAATTTTTTCAATTTTCACAAATAAAATATTTAAAACTTAAATATTTTATTTTTATAAAATTTTATAAATATGTGAATCTATTTCGTAGAAAACTTTTTTGGAAGGTGTATTACAAACATTTTTCCGAAATATATTTTTCCACAATTTCATTTACAGATTTAAATGTTTCACTTTTTTTTGCATTAGTAAGATAAACATATGAAATATTTTTGTCTTTAATAAAATTCATTTTAGTTAAAAACCCCATAGTTCCGCCTGTGTGAGAATAATTTGCCAAGGAGTTTAAATAATTTATTACAATCCCTAATCCATAACCCTCATTAATAATATAAGGAACTACATTTTGTGGTGTAGGGTCTTCTGGGTTTTTATCTGTTTCATGATAAACAAAATTCAGCATTTTATTTAGCTGAGAAGCATTAAGTAAATTTTTAGATGAATCTGCTGATGGTTCTGAAAATAAATTGCGAATAAAAAGGTTTAAATCGTTTGATGTTGCGGTAATGGAGCCTCCACCATTTGTCCAAGACATTGATAAATCAATTATATCCATTCCATAATTTTGATCATTTTCTGGAATATCAAATAAATATCCGCTCATGATATTTTCATGATACGTTGATGGAATGCCTTCTTTAGGAATATGTTTAATATAAAAACTATGGTTTAAGTTTAATTTTTTAAAAATTCGATTTTCAATTTCGGTCGCTAATGTATTTTTTGTAATTTTTTCAATTATTTTATTAGCAAGTACATAATTGGTATTAGAATAAAAATAGTGACTTCCAGGCGAAAAACTTAAATCTTTATCTTTTACAATATTTAAAATTTCATCCGTACTAAAATTTATTTTAGAATTTTTAGGGTTATTTCTAAATATTTCCATTAAAGAGTCTGAATATTCAGGTATACCAGAAGTCATATTTAACATTTGTTTGATTGTAACGTTTTGCCATTTTGGAAAATCATTTGGAAAAAATTTACTTAATTTGTCGTCCAAAGATAATTTTCCTTCGGCCTCGAGTTGTAGCATGACAACAACAAGAAATGCTTTTGAATTACTTCCAATTTGAAACAAGCTGTTGTTTGTAACGGCTGTGCCATTTGATTTTTGCATGCCGACATTATATGATGTGGCAATTCCATTATTGTATTTAGGGCACTGCATGGTAAAGGCAATTCCAGTACTTCCTTCTTTACCTTGTTTTTTCAGAATGGCATTTAATTCGCTGTTTATATCCATTGAAGGTTTTTCGGTGTCTTTGTTTTCTATTTTATTATTATTTTTAGAATTTTCACTGCGATTTTTGCATGAAAGTAAAGTTAAACTAAATAAGGGAACAAGAATTTTAGCTATTTTGGTATTCATTTTTTAATTTTAAATCCTTTGTTGAAAGAAATATATAAATAGACGAAAAAAATTTATGAATTTTTAAAAAGATTGTCAATTTTTAATAAATACATTGTTTTTAGATATTTCTAATTTCTTTTTAATAAAATGTTATTTATCTTTCATTGCAGCGCTATTTCATTTTCTGAGATAAATTATTTAATACTTGAAGAAAAAATACAAGAGATAATAATTAAAATTAAACCATATAGTTGAAGTATTGTTATTTTTTCGTTTAAAAATAAAACGGAGATCATGACCGCAAAAACAGGTTCAGTTAAAGAAATAATAGAGGACTTAAATGCTCCAATTTTTTCCATGCCTTTAATTAAAAAATAAATAGCAGATAACGTTCCAATAATAGATATTCCAAGCATATTAAAAATAAAGTTGTAATTTAAATTAAAGTTTTTTTCAGAAATAAATAAATAGGGAATAGAAAGAAATGATGCTCCGATGAGTTGATAAAAAACAATATCAATTTGATTCTTATTTTGCTTTTTATCTTTGTTTATAATAATATAAACTGCATAGATGAGTCCAGAAAGAATGGCAAAAAATATTCCAATTAAATTGTCTATTTTCCCAAATTTATGAAATGAAATTAATATTACACCAGTTAAAGAACTCAATATTAATAATAAAGATTTTAAATTTAATTTAATTTCGCCAGTAATAATACTATAAATAAATATATAAACAGGAAAAATATAAGCTAACACGGCGGCAAGGCCAACTCCAATGTATTGCAGAGATGATAAATATGTAAAAGTTGTAATAAAATATAAACCACCCCCCCCCATAATAATATCTTTTTTATATAAAATAAAATTTCTTTTAGAAAATTTTATAAATGGAATTAAAACAAATATAGAAATGATAAATCTTGTAATTAATATGACAGATAAGCTTGTATTTGCTTCATATAGGTTTTTAGAAAAAATACCTATAAAAGCAAATGATAGTGAGGAAATTACAATATAGAAATAACCAAAATGATTCATGTAAATATTCTTTTAACTTAATTTTTTATGCCAATTATATTTCTGTTTTCAGAAACATGATTTTTTAATACGATGGTTTTTATTAAAAATAAAATGGCAATGCTAATTATAAACTGACTTATTAATTCAAAATAAATGGATTCATAGTTGGCTTTTAAAAATGTGCATATAGCGATTGAAACAATATGAAAAGGAATAATAAAATGGAAAACTAAATTTAATTGAAAGGTTTTTTTGTATATATCTTTTATTAAAGTAAAAACAAAAAATACCACAAAAATAATTAAAGCATTTTTTACTGCATTCCATCCACACCATATAAGCATTAAATTTGAAAAATAAAAACTTAAGAAAGAAATAATATTATAATTTTTAACTTTAAAAGTCCCATTGAAATTATTGCTTAGTCTTGCATAAATTACATAAATTGGGACATAAGACATAGTTAAAATAATTAAGGCACATAAAATTGTAATCATATTTTGCCAGCCTGATACTGAAAAAATAAAAATCACACCAATAATAAAATTTATCGAATTTGCAATGTATGGAGAAGAATATCTGTTTCTTTTTGATAAAATACTTGGAAATATTTTTGATTCTCCTAAGTCACTTAAAACGCGTGATGCAGCAATTTTGTAACTTAATCCAGTACCAAATGGTGATATAGCAGCATCAACATATAAAAATAGCGCTATAGAAGCAAAACCAAATATAGCGAGCAATCCAGCAATGGGTCCGGAATCTCCAGCAAAATTTAAATTCGCCCACCCTCCTTTTAGATACTCACAAGGAATGGATAAGTTAAAAGAAATTTGAACTAATAGATAAATGACACAGGCAATTAATATTGAACCAAAAACAGCATAAGGAACATTTTTTTGTGGATTTTCAGTTTCATTCGCTAAAAATATAGCAGTCTGAAATCCAATAAAAGAAAAGGCAATACCACAAGTTGAAATGGCCGTAAGCATTCCTCCTACACCACTGCTAAACATATCAGTAGATAAATTATGGGCAGCATTCGTTGGATTATTAAAAATAATATAGATAAATATTAACGATACAGCTAAAGGAACGGCAACTTTAAAAACGGTGATTACTTTATTAAACTTTCCAACAGTGTTTATTGCAAAAATATTTATAAAAAACATGATAAAAATTAAAAAAATGGAAAGTAACAAGCCTTCTGTTGATAACGTAAATTCTTTAGAATCTGTTTTTATCCAAGTAAAATAATTAGAAGCATATTGAACTGTTGCTTGAACTTCTATAGGAGGAATTAAGGCAGTCCAAATCCAAGTTAAAATGCTTACCAATATTTTTCCACTTTTCCCAAAACTTAAGCTTGCGGCATCGGACATGTTATTAAATTTTTTATTTAAAATAACTTCTGCATAGGATAATGCTATAATTCCATACATTAATCCGCCAATTATCCAAGATAATATTCCTGAGTTTCCTGCTGCTTTTGCTGTGTAATATGCCCCATAAAGCCAACCAGAACCAATGATTGAGCCTAATGATAAAAAAAGTAAATTTGTTTTAGTGACTTTAATCATATTATGATAATTCCTTTTAGGAGAAACTCTCTAGAAAAAGATGGATATTCATATTTAAAATAAATCTATAGTTTGGAATATATATCTCCTTTTTTGTGATTTTAAAAATATCATATTGTTTTTATTAAAAATCAATAAAAAAATCAATAAAAAAATTTTTATGCCAGTTAAGAGTTGAGAAAGATATTGTGAAGATTGAAGAAATAGCTCCAATTTGTTAGTTAATTGTTGCTTAAAAAAAAGTAACAAAGGAGCTACCAATGGATT